>NZ_JBFPKG010000359.1:0-255 GCF_040948665.1 Paraburkholderia sp. BR14320 | reverse complement strand
GAGCGTCGCCGATAGTTCCTGCGACAAGCCGTAAATGAAGCGCACGCGTTCCTCTGTCGGCGTCGAAATGAGGCCGTCCTTCTTGAAAAGGCTACCCAGATCGTCGTACCGGCTATGCGGCAGGCCGTGCTCGCGCAGCACCTGCATCGCGCGAACCAGTTGCCTGTCATCGACCTCGAGCACCCACGTCTTTCCGTTGTCGGTTGTGCTTTTGGATGCGTCGACGCCCTGCTCAAGCATCGCCACCATCATTTC
>NZ_JBFPKG010000358.1:0-255 GCF_040948665.1 Paraburkholderia sp. BR14320 | reverse complement strand
CCGGCAAAAGGGACCTCCAGATGCAGTTCGTCGATCCGTCGCATCAGACGTTGCTCGACTTCGCTGACAGGCCGCGCCCGGTAATACGCGCTCGATCTCGCGATACCAACAAGCCGGACTTGCTGCGGAACCGGCAACGCATGGCCACGGTCAATCATCGCTTTGCGCTCAGCAATCCCGCCTTGGTGAGCGCAGCGCTTAAAAAATCATTTTCCAGGCTGAGTTGGCCGATCTTGGCGTGCAGGGTCTTCACGT
>NZ_JBFPKG010000357.1:0-255 GCF_040948665.1 Paraburkholderia sp. BR14320 | reverse complement strand
ATGTTATCTTTCGTCGATATACGGATAAATACGCGCCAAGCTCAAACAGTTTCGGCATTTCAATGAAAATGATTCGACTCGATGACGTCCAGATCTTCGTGCACACGGTGGACTACGGCAGCTTCTCGGAGGCGGCGCGCCAGTTGAATATCGCGCCCGCCCATGCGAGTGCGTCAGTGCAGCGACTCGAAAAGGCGCTGGACACGCGCCTGTTCACCCGTTCGACGCGAAGCATGCAACTGTCGGACGCCGGGG
>NZ_JBFPKG010000356.1:0-255 GCF_040948665.1 Paraburkholderia sp. BR14320 | reverse complement strand
CGACCGTACGGCCACCTTCGCGGATTGCGAAGCGGAGACCTTCTTCCATCGCGATCGGGTTGATCAGCTTCACCGTGATCGACACGTTGTCGCCCGGCATCACCATTTCCTTGTCCTTCGGCAGCTCGATCGAGCCCGTCACGTCGGTCGTACGGAAGTAGAACTGCGGACGGTAGTTGTTGAAGAACGGCGTGTGACGGCCGCCTTCGTCCTTGCTGAGCACGTACACTTCAGCCGTGAAGTGGGTGTGCGGGT
>NZ_JBFPKG010000355.1:0-255 GCF_040948665.1 Paraburkholderia sp. BR14320 | reverse complement strand
GTCGACCTGCAGGGACGGGAGCTGGAGCCCGCCGCGTCGCCCGGCGGGGCGCAGCGGGACTACTCCTTTTATGCCCGTCTGACGGGCCAGCCGCTGGTCGAGGTGCGGCTGCCGGGCGCGCTAAGCGCCTTCATGCTGGCGCGCACGTTCCAGTATAACGGCGAGCCCTGGCGCTTCGACATGTTCGGCGGCAGCCGCCTGACGCGCGGGCGGCAGAAGTCCGCCCGGGCCATCGCCGAGGGCCGCAGCGCGTCG
>NZ_JBFPKG010000354.1:0-255 GCF_040948665.1 Paraburkholderia sp. BR14320 | reverse complement strand
GAACCTCGAGCGTGCGGAACCGCTCGCTCAGAAGCCCGAAACTCGGTACCCCGATGTCGAGTCCGCGCAGCGCCCAGAATTCGTGCATGTGGCCGGTGATCTGCCGCATGCCCCAGCCTAACAGCCGATAGAAGATGAAGATCAGTTCGAGGTACGCATCGCTGTAAGTCTGGGACTGGCCCGACACGCCCTTCTGGTAGGGCGTGTCGTTGATGAACAGCGCCTTCAGGTCGCCGTCGGGACAATACAGGCTGA
>NZ_JBFPKG010000353.1:0-255 GCF_040948665.1 Paraburkholderia sp. BR14320 | reverse complement strand
CCGCGGAAAGTGCATCGTTGGGCTCAGGCGGCCCGGGTGGCATAGTGAAAAGTCGCACCGGCTCGGTTGTATTGATCCGCTCGCCGTATGTGTGAACTTTTTTGATCATTTGCCATGGATCAATCACGACCGCGTGATCTCCGACTGTCCGATCCCGCCAATCACCAAGGACAACGTAGTGGTGGTCCTCATTCGATTCTTTCACTTGGAAAGCTGGCAGGGCGCGATGCATCTGACGAAGTTCAGCCGCCGACA
>NZ_JBFPKG010000352.1:0-255 GCF_040948665.1 Paraburkholderia sp. BR14320 | reverse complement strand
CCGCCGGGAACTGCATGCCGAACAGCGAGTGCGACTGCGCGAAGCTGAAGCCGCCGATCTGCACCGGAGCGATCCCGGTGATCCCCTTCGGACCGTTGGTGATGTTTACCGGACGGTCGAGGTTGTTAATGAAGATCCGCACGATTTCCCCGAAGCCGAGGGTCACGATCGCCAGGTAGTCGCCACGCAGACGCAGCGTCGGCGCGCCGAGCAGAATCCCGAACATCGCGGCCAGCGCCATCGCGATCGGCACGA
>NZ_JBFPKG010000351.1:0-255 GCF_040948665.1 Paraburkholderia sp. BR14320 | reverse complement strand
CTGCGGCTGTCCGCTCCGTCTGACTTTGGTCGAAACCTGCTATTGCCGTGGCTCGATGAATTTCAGCACCTGCATCCTGGATTGTCGCTGCACCTGAAAATGAGCGACCGGGCGGCCGACCTGATCCGCCAGCCGCTGGATGCCGTCGTGCGCTACGGAGCGCTAGCTGATTCGTCTCTTCTGGCCATGAGGCTGGTCGACAACAACCGACGTGCATTGTGTGCCGCGCCATCATACCTCGAGCGGCATGGCGCA
>NZ_JBFPKG010000350.1:0-255 GCF_040948665.1 Paraburkholderia sp. BR14320 | reverse complement strand
GTGCGCGCATAAGGTCCGGTGGAGAAAAATACATGAGCGATAACGTAAGCAACAACGCGGCGATCCGTCTGTCGGTGAAGGGCGTCAACAAGCGCTTCGGCGGTTTGCAGGCGCTTTCCGAGGTCGGCCTGCAGATCCGCGCGGGCGAAATCTACGGTCTGATCGGCCCGAACGGCGCCGGCAAGACGACCTTCTTCAACGTGATCACGGGTCTCTACACGCCGGATTCGGGCGAGTTCAAGCTCGACGGCGAGA
>NZ_JBFPKG010000034.1:0-85831 GCF_040948665.1 Paraburkholderia sp. BR14320 | reverse complement strand
AACATGCCCGACGAAGGCACGATCGACGCGCCGATCGGCCGCGACCCGCGCGAGCGCACGCGCATGGCCGTGGTGACGGGCGCGGCAGGCAAGCCGGCGCGCACGCATTTCCGGCGCGTGGCCGCGGCGATCTGGCAGCGTCAGCCGGTCACGGCGATCCACTGCGATCTGGAGACGGGCCGCACGCATCAGATTCGCGTGCATTGCGCGCATATCGGTCATCCGCTGCTCGGAGACCCGGTGTACGGACGCGCGCGCGGCAAGCGCTCGGTCACGCCGCTGCCGGACGGCTTCGCGCGCCAGGCGCTGCACGCGTGGCGGCTCGGCCTGATCCATCCGAAGACCGGCCGCTCGATGCAATGGCGCGCCGACGTGCCGGCCGACATCGAGGCGTTGTCGGCAGCGCTCGGCCTGGGTCGCGACGACACGGGCGAGTTCGACGACGCGTATGACGAGGACGAGGACTACGGTGCATCGTTCGACGACGGCGCGTACGATGAAGACAGCGACCACGACGAGGACGATCACGCATGAGCGCCAATCTGCCTGAGCTGGGTTTTGCCGATGTCGTGCAACCCGCATGGAACGTCTCGCCGCGCGTGCGCGCGCTCGTGACCACGCGCGACGGCGGCGTCAGCGACTCGCCGTTCGGCCGCTGGCGCGACGGCGCCGACCAGCCCGGCGGGCTGAACCTGGGCCTGAAGACCGGCGATGATCCGGCCGCGGTCGCGAGCAATCGCGCACGGCTCGTCGCGCTGACCGGTGTTCGCGAAACCGCGTGGCTCGAACAGATTCACGGCGCCGGCATCGTGCGCGCCGAGGACGCCGTCGCGCACGCGCGCGAGCACGGCGCGCCGCCGCGCGCCGACGCGAGCGTCACCGATCGCGCGGGCGTCGCGTGCGTCGTCATGGTGGCCGATTGCATGCCAGTGCTGTTGTGCGACGAAGCGGGGCGCGCGGTCGGCGCCGCGCATGCCGGCTGGCGCGGACTCGCGGCAGGCATCGTCGAGCAGACTGCCGCGCGGGTCGCGGCGCTGGCGGGCGTGCCGGCCGCCGAGTTGCATGCGTACCTCGGACCGTCGATCGGGCCCGACGCATTCGAAGTCGGTCCAGACGTGCGTGACGCCTTCATGACTGATGTCGACGGCGCACAACGCGATGCGACCGCGAAGGCGTTCGTCGCGCATCCCGCGAATGCCGGCAAATATCTCGCCGATCTGCCGGCGCTCGCGCGCCTGCGCCTGCAGCGGCTCGGCCTTACGCGTATCGGCGGCGGCGATCTGTGCACGGTCACGCTGCGCGAGCGCTTTTATTCGTATCGCCGTGACCGCGAAACCGGCCGTATGGCCGCGTTGATCTGGATCGACGAACAGGCGCAATCGATTGCCGATTAATTCGGGGTGGCGCGCGCGCATCTCGTCATATTTTTAAAATCGAACGGTTGCTTATTTTGCGTGAATGCGCACCGGTTCGAGATTCACGAATGGCACTGCAGACCCGTCACTGAAGGCCTTGCCCGGCCTTCAGACACATTTTTTGTTGCACTGCCGGAAGGATTGCCGATAGCGTGAATTCCCCGCCTGCTCTGTGCTCGACCGAACGAATAAATATGCTTAAGTACCATGCGCCGCAGGACTTTTTTCGATTTGCGTGCGGCATGGAACATTTATTCGCAAAAGCGCGATTTGCCATACAGGGAAAACGATAATTAAAAAAATATCGCACTGCGGCAAAATCGGGAGCAAGCATTGACATGCCTTGTGATGGGGAGCAAGAATGTTCCTTCTAAGCTCCTCCTCGTTCATGGGACAGGGTGTGACGAAGTCGCGAGCAATCGCTCCGTGCGCACGAACCTGCCTCTCAACCCGTCCGCAAGGACTTACCGGTCAAAAGCAGGCATGGCAGCATCTCATTCCTCAGCTTCCCCCAGCACGGACTCCTCGAAGGAGCAGACGCAGCAGGCCGGTACGAGCGGTGCATCGTCAGCCGCAGGCATGCAGCAATTTCTCGACGCCTGGATGAACGCCTGGCGTTCGTTCGGCGCTCAGCCCAATGGCGCGGCATTCCAGATGCCTTCAATGCCGCAGATGCCGGACCTCGCGCAGATCACGGCGGGCTTTCCGCAAATCCCGGCATTTCCCGGCATGCCCGACTTCAGCAAGTTGGCCGCCGGCGCGCTGCCGGGGTTGAGCATTCCCACCGCCGCGATTCCGCCCGAGCGTTTGCAGAAGCTGCAAACCGACTATTCGCGCGAGGCGATGGAACTGATCCAGCAGGCCACCACCTCGGCGATCAAGGCGCCCGAGCTCAAGGACCGGCGCTTTAGCGCGGACGCCTGGAGCCAGGCGCCCGCTTACGCGTTCACCGCCGCGTGGTATCTGCTGAACGCGCGCTATTTGCAGCAGATGGTCGACGCGCTCGATACCCAGCCGAAAACCCGCGAGCGCATTCGCTTCGCGGTCCAGCAGTGGACCGCGGCGGCCTCGCCGAGCAACTTCTTCGCGCTGAATCCCGAAGCGCAGAAAACGCTGCTCGACAGCAAGGGCGAGAGCCTGCGCCAGGGCGTGATGAACCTGCTCGGCGACATGCAGCGCGGCAAGATTTCCCAAACCGACGAATCGCGTTTCACGGTCGGCGAGAACCTCGCGAACACCGAAGGCTCGGTCGTGTTCGAGAACGATCTGCTGCAGCTGATCCAGTACAAGCCACGCACGGCGACCGTGCGCGAGCGGCCGCTCCTCATCGTGCCGCCGTGCATCAACAAGTACTACATCCTCGACCTGCAGCCTGAAAACTCGCTGGTCGCGCACGCGCTCGATTCGGGCCACCAGGTGTTCCTGATTTCGTGGCGCAACGCGGATCAGTCGATCGCGCACAAGACGTGGGACGACTACATCGGCGAGGGCGTGCTCACTTCGATCGACACAGTGCGTCAGGTCAGCGGCCGCGAGCAGATCAATACCCTCGGCTTCTGCATCGGCGGCACATTGCTCGCCACCGCGCTCGCGGTGGCCGCGGCGCGCGGCGAACATCCGGCCGCGTCGATGACGCTGCTCACCGCGATGCTCGACTTCTCCGACACGGGAGTGCTCGACGTCTTCGTCGACGAGGCGCACGTGCAGATGCGCGAGCAGACCATCGGCGGCAAGAACGGTGCGCCGCCCGGGCTGATGCGCGGCATCGAATTCGCGAACACGTTCTCGTTCCTGCGCCCGAACGACCTCGTGTGGAACTACGTCGTCGATAACTATCTGAAGGGCCGCACGCCGGTGCCGTTCGACCTGCTGTACTGGAACAGCGACTCGACCAGTGTGCCGGGGCCGATGTACGTCTGGTATCTGCGCAACACGTATCTCGAGAACAAGCTGCGCGAGCCGGGTGCGCTGACCACCTGCGGCGAGCCGATCGATCTGTCGAAAATCGACGTGCCGACCTTTATTTACGGTTCGCGCGAAGACCATATCGTGCCGTGGCAAACCGCGTATGCGTCCGCGCCGCTGCTCTCCGGGCCGCTGAAGTTCGTGCTCGGCGCGTCGGGTCATATCGCCGGCGTGATCAATCCGCCCGCGAAGAAAAAGCGCAGTTTCTGGAAGCTCGAGAGCGACGCGAAGACGCTGCCCGCAAGCGCGGACGAATGGTTCGACGCGGCGACAGAAGTGCCCGGCAGCTGGTGGCCCGAATGGACCGAGTGGCTCGATCAGTACGGCGGCAAGAAGGTGAAGCCGCGCGCCACGCTGGGCTCCGACGAATTCCCGGTCATCGAGCCGGCGCCGGGCCGCTATGTGCGGCAACGGGAGTAGGTTTCACGCACGGGCTCGACGCGCGCGTCCGAGGTTGCTGCGCAGTCGGCCGGTGCATAGGTGTTTGGCAGGTGAATGAGCGTCTGGTTGATGAAGGCGTGAGAGCAACGCAAGTTGCAACGCAATTTTTAACGTAACGGGCTGCGGCGCAGTTTGCCGGGATGCCCTGAGGATATGGAAATGACTGATGTTGTGATCGTATCGGCCGCTCGTACTGCAGTGGGCAAGTTTGGTGGGTCGCTGGCGAAGGTTGCCGCACCTGAACTCGGAGCGATCGCGGTGCGCGCCGTACTCGAACGGGCAGGCGTGAAGCCGGAACAGGTGAGCGAGGTTATCCTGGGCCAGGTGCTGACGGCGGGCTCTGGTCAGAACCCCGCGCGTCAGGCGCTGATCAAGGCGGGTTTGCCGTCGGCCGTGCCGGGCATGACGATCAACAAGGTTTGCGGCTCCGGTCTGAAGGCCGTGATGCTCGCGGCCAACGCGATCATCGCCGGTGATGCGGACATCGTCGTCGCAGGCGGCCAGGAAAACATGAGCGCCGCGCCGCACGTGTTGCCGGGTTCGCGCGATGGTTTCCGCATGGGCGACGCGAAGCTGATCGACTCGATGATCGTCGACGGCCTGTGGGATGTGTACAACCAGTACCACATGGGCGTGACGGCTGAGAACGTCGCGAAGGAACACGGCATCACGCGCGAACAGCAGGACGCGTTCGCGGCGCTGTCCCAGAACAAGGCGGAAGCCGCGCAGAAGTCGGGGCGCTTCAACGACGAAATCGTGCCGGTCGAGATTCCGCAGCGCAAGGGCGAGCCGCTGCGCTTTGCCACCGACGAATTCGTGCGTCACGGCGTGACGGCGGAATCGCTCGCGGGCCTGAAGCCGGCGTTCTCGAAGGAAGGCACGGTCACGGCGGCGAATGCGTCGGGCCTGAACGACGGCGCGGCCGCGGTGCTCGTGATGTCGCTGAAAAAAGCGGAAGCGCTCGGCCTCACGCCGCTCGCGCGCATCAAGGCGTACGCGAATGCGGGTGTCGATCCGAAGGTGATGGGCATGGGCCCGGTGCCGGCTTCGCGCCGCTGCCTCGAGCGCGCGGGCTGGACGCCGGCCGACCTCGATCTGATGGAAATCAACGAAGCGTTTGCCGCACAGGCGCTCGCCGTGCACAAGCAGATGGGCTGGGACACGTCGAAGATCAACGTGAACGGCGGCGCGATTGCGATCGGCCACCCGATCGGCGCGTCCGGCTGCCGGATTCTCGTTACGCTGCTGCACGAAATGCAGAAGCGCGATGCGAAGAAGGGGCTGGCGTCGTTGTGTATCGGCGGCGGCATGGGTGTCGCGCTCGCGGTCGAGCGAGTTTAAAGTACGCTGGGTACGCCGCGCGCGATCGCGACCGTTCGCGCGCGGCCTTCGCCGGCACAGGCATCTGGCCGCGCCGCACGCCAACTGGCGGTGCGGCGCGCTGCAACAGATGACTCGTGTCGGCAGCGCGCGTTGCCAGACGGTCGCCCGGCGGCAACGTGAACCGGCATCAGGCCAGGCACGAGGCCGCCGGCAGGCGCCTCGACAACGATAACGGAGTGTGGTTTATGACACAGCGAATTGCGTACGTAACGGGCGGCATGGGCGGCATCGGCACCAGCATCTGCCAGCGTCTGCACAAGGAAGGCTTCAAGGTGATCGCGGGCTGCGGCCCGAATTCGCCGCGCCGTGCGAAGTGGCTCGACGAGCAGAAGGCGCTTGGCTTCGACTTTGTCGCCTCCGAGGGTAACGTGGGCGACTGGGAGTCGACCAAGGCCGCGTTCGACAAGGTCAAGGCCGAAGTCGGCGAGATCGACGTGCTGGTCAATAATGCCGGCATCACGCGCGACGTTGTGTTCCGCAAGATGACGCACGAAGATTGGACCGCGGTGATCGACACCAACCTGACGAGCCTGTTCAACGTCACCAAGCAGGTGATCGACGGCATGGTCGAGCGTGGCTTTGGCCGCGTGATCAACATTTCGTCGGTGAACGGCCAGAAGGGCCAGTTCGGCCAAACCAATTATTCGACGGCGAAGGCGGGCATCCACGGCTTTACGATGTCGCTCGCGCAGGAAGTCGCGACCAAGGGCGTGACCGTCAACACCGTGTCGCCGGGCTACATCGGCACCGACATGGTCAAGGCCATCCGCCCGGACGTGCTGGAAAAAATCGTCGCGACGATTCCGGTGCGTCGCCTCGGTCAGCCGGACGAAATCGGCTCGATCGTCGCATGGCTCGCGTCGGACGAATCGGGCTTCGCCACCGGCGCGGATTTTTCGCTGAATGGCGGCTTGCATATGGGCTGAGCTATCGGCGCGCCGGACCGGAAGGCGGCGCGCTTCGGCTCAGATGGTTTCGCCGGCGTCCCGGCTGCGCAATCGATTCGATCGCACAGCCCGGACGCCGTTTCCGCGTTTGCTTAACTCGAGCTTAAAGGCGTTACATGACTACTACTACAAAGAAAACGGCCGAACGACTGATCAAGAAATATCCGAATCGTCGGCTCTACGACACGGAGACGAGCACCTACATCACGCTGACTGATGTGAAGCAGCTCGTGCTCGATCAGGAAGATTTCAAGGTGATCGATGCCAAGAGCAACGAGGACCTCACGCGTTCGATCCTGCTGCAGATCATTCTCGAAGAGGAGAGCGGCGGCCTGCCGATGTTCTCTTCTTCGATGCTGTCGCAGATCATCCGGTTCTACGGTCATGCGATGCAGGGCATGATGGGCACGTATCTGGAAAAGAACATCCAGGCCTTCATCGACATTCAGGCGAAGCTCGCCGACCAGTCGAAGAATCTGTATGAAGGCAAGGCGATGAACCCTGAAGTCTGGTCGCAGTTCATGAACATGCAGGCGCCGATGATGCAGGGCATGATGACCAGCTATATCGAGCAATCGAAGAACATGTTCGTGCAAATGCAGGAGCAGATGCAGAACCAGGCGAAGACCATGTTCGCCACGTTCCCGTTCACGCCGGGCGGCGCGGTCAATGCGAACAACGCGAGCAATGCGCCCGCTACGCCACAGGGCAATCCGGAGCCGGAAAAGAAGTGAGCGAGTGAATGGCGGCGAGGTCCGCTCGGTTCGACCGGGGCTTCCGGGTAGCCCGCGGACGCGCAGCCGGCCTTCATAGCTGCAGCGGCATCGCGCGACATGGCTGAGGGAGCTACTGGCCGTCGGCGTACCGTTGGCATCCGGCTGCTGCGTTGCCAATCTCCCAGATGGCTCGCAGGAGTGCGCAGCCACCGGCGCGCTACAATATCGGCCCGCGCGTGGGGACGCTTTTCCGTCGGAACCGGATTCAGGCCGCGGTTTAAGGTCCGTCGCGCCCCTGTGCCGGCACATCGCTGCTAGCGCCGTTATCGTTTTCCTTCCGCTGGACCCGCCTTATGTTTCAGACCGTCTCCCCGATCGCGTCCGAGTCTTCCGTTGCGAAGGCCGCACGGATCGTTCTTCGCTGATCCGCCGTTCACCCATATTCTCATGAGCCGGCTGTTTCTCGCCCCAATGGAAGGGCTTGCGGACTACGTACTGCGCGACGTGCTGACCAGCGCGGGCGCTTTCGACGGCTGCGTGTCCGAGTTCATCCGCATCACGGGCTCGATGCTGCCCACGCGCGTCTATGAGCGCGAGGCGCCCGAGATCCTGCACGCGAGCGTGACCGCCAGCGGCACGCCGATGGTGATCCAGCTGCTCGGCAGCGATCCCGAGTGGATGGCACGCAATGCCGCGTACGCCGCCACGCTGTCACCGTACGGTATCGACCTGAACTTCGGCTGTCCCGCCAAAGTCGTCAATCAGCATGGCGGCGGCGCGATGCTGCTCGCGATCCCGAAGCTGCTGAACCAGATCGTCTCTGCCGTGCGCGCCGCGGTGCCGGCCGATATCGCGGTGACGGCAAAAATGCGCCTCGGCGTGTCCGACACGTCGCGGGCGATCGAATGCGCGCAGGCGCTGGTGGACGGCGGCGCGGCCTCGCTCGTCGTGCATGCACGCACGCGCGACGACCGCTACCGGCCGCCCGCCCACTGGGAGTGGGTCGCGCGCATCGACGACGCCGTCGATGTGCCCGTCATCGCGAACGGCGAGGTCTGGACGGTCGCCGACTGGCAGCGCTGCCGCTCTGTCAGCGGCTGCGCGGACGTGATGATCGGCCGCGGCGCGGTGTCGGACCCGTTCCTCGCGCAGCGAATTCGCGGGCGCATGGACCCGTGCCCGTCGGCCGGCGAATGGCCGCAGGTGCTGGGTTCGATCGCCGGCTATCTGAACAAGCTGCGGGCGCACGGTTCACTGACCCATGAGCACGGCCGCGTCAAGCAGTGGCTCAGCTACCTGCAGCGGACCTGGCCGCAAGCGGCCGAGCTGCATGCGGCGATCCGGCGAGTGCAGGACTCTGACGAAATTCTTACGGTGATCGGCCAGGCGCTGGCGGCCGCAGGCGCGTCGGCGCCGACGCGTGAGCACGTTTTGAGCGCCGAAAACAGCGAGCTGAATCAACCCGATCCTGCCGAACTGATCCCCGTTTGAAGACTAGAATTCAAAGACTTACGAGCGGTGGCGGTGGCGAACCGCTACAATTCACGGTTTAACGTCTTCAAGCGGTTCCCCATGTCTTCCACCCCCTCGAACGCTCCGGCCGCGCCGGGCGCCACGCCGAAAGTCGGCTTCGTTTCCCTCGGCTGCCCCAAGGCCCTCGTCGATTCCGAGCAGATCATCACGCAGCTGCGCGCCGAAGGCTACGAAATCTCCGGCACCTATGACGGCGCGGACCTCGTGGTCGTCAACACCTGCGGTTTCATCGACGAAGCTGTGCAGGAAAGCCTCGACGCGATCGGCGAAGCGCTCAACGAAAACGGCAAGGTGATCGTCACCGGCTGCCTCGGCGCGAAGAAAAGCGCGAGCGGTTCCGGGCTGATCGAGGAAGTGCATCCGAAGGTGCTCGCGGTGACCGGCCCGCACGCGGTCGGCGAGGTGATGCAGGCGGTGCACAGCCATCTGCCGAAGCCGCACGATCCGTTCGTCGATCTTGTGCCTGCCGCCGGCGTCAAGCTCACGCCGCGCCACTACGCGTATCTGAAGATTTCCGAAGGCTGCAATCATCGCTGCACGTTCTGCATCATCCCGTCGATGCGCGGCGATCTGGTGTCGCGTCCGGTCGCCGAAGTGATGCTCGAAGCGGAGAACCTGTTCAAGTCCGGCGTGAAAGAACTGCTCGTGATTTCGCAGGACACGAGCGCATACGGCGTCGACGTCAAATACCGCACCGGGTTCTGGAACGGCAAGCCGATCAAGACGCGCATGACGGATCTGGTCGCCGCGCTCGGTGAACTCGCCGCGCAATACGGCGCGTGGGTGCGTCTGCACTACGTGTATCCGTACCCGAGCGTCGACGAAGTGATTCCGATGATGGCCGCGGGTCCGTACAAGGGTCACGTGCTGCCGTATCTCGACGTGCCGTTCCAGCACGCGCATCCGGAAGTGCTCAAGCGCATGAAGCGCCCGGCCAACGCCGAGAAGGTGATGGAGCGCGTGAAGGCGTGGCGCGAGATCTGCCCGGATCTGACGATCCGCAGCACGTTCATCGCCGGCTTTCCGGGCGAGACCGAAGAGCAGTTCGAGACGCTGCTCGATTTCATCCGCGAGGCGGAGCTCGATCGCGTCGGCTGCTTCGCGTATTCGCCGGTCGAAGGCGCGAGCGCGAACGAACTCGACGGCGCATTGCCCGACGAAGTGCGTGAGGAACGTCGCGCCCGTTTCATGGAAGTGGCCGAGCAGGTGTCGGCGAAGCGCATCGCGAGGAAGGTCGGCAAGACGCTGAAGGTGCTGGTCGACGAGATCAACGCGGACGGCGGCATCGGCCGCACCGCGGCGGATGCGCCGGAGATCGACGGCGTCGTCTATATCGCGCCGTCCACCAAGGCGTCGAAGCGCTACAAGGTCGGCGATTTCGTGTCGGTGAAGATCACTGGCGCGGACGGCCACGATTTGTGGGGCGAGGTCTAAGCGATGACGCCCGGCGCGGCCGCACGGCCTGAAGCTCAAACACCGGACATCCTCGCGCTCGGCGAGGCGATGATCGAATTCAACCAGTCGGCGAAGGATCAGCCGAACTACTTGCAAGGCTTCGGCGGCGACACGTCGAACTTCTGCATCGCGGCCGCGCGCCAGGGTGCGAGGACCGGCTTTGTATCGGCGGTCGGCGCCGATCATTTCGGACGCCTGCTGGTCGACCTGTGGGAGCGCGAGCAGGTCGACACGTCGTTCGTGCGTATCGATGCGCAAGCGTCGACAGGCGTCTATTTCGTATCCCACGGTCCCAACGGCCACGCGTTCGACTATCTGCGCGCGGGCTCGGCGGCGAGCCGCTATGCGCCCGCCGATCTGCCGCGCGACGCGCTCGCGGCGGCGAAGGTCATCCATCTGTCCGGCATCAGTCTCGCGATCAGCGTCAGCGCTTGCGACGCCGCGCTCGAGGCGATCGCGCATGCGCGCGCGAATGGCGTGCGCGTGAGCTTCGATACCAATCTGCGTCTGAAGCTGTGGCCGCTCGCGCGGGCGCGCGCGGTGATGCTCGAGGCGATCCGCCAGACCGACATCTGCCTGCCGAGCTGGGACGACGTCACCGAACTGACCGGGCTGACCGGCCGCGACGAAATCGTCGATTTTCTGCTGTCGCACGGGCCGAGCGTGGTTGCGCTGAAGCTCGGCAAGGACGGCTCGTATATCGCGACACCTAACGAACGACGCGTCGTGCCGGGTTACGTCGTCGATGCGGTCGATGCGACCGGCGCCGGCGACTGCTTCGGCGGCGCATTCATCGCGCGCATCGTTGCGGGCGACGATCCATTTGCCGCCGCGCGCTACGCGAACGTCGCCGCCGCGCTGTCGACGCAAGGTTATGGCGCGGTCGCGCCGATCCCGTCGCGCGAGACCGTCGAGCGGCTTCTGGCAGGCTAGATATCACGTAAGCCGCGCGCGGCGCAGCATGGCCCGCGTTGGCGCAATCATCCAGGCGAACTGGAGACAACAGGAGGGGCAAGCGATGCAACGGGACGTAGTGGTGGTAAGCGGTGTGCGCACGGCAATCGGCACGTTCGGCGGCAGCCTGAAGGATTTTGCCCCGACCGATCTCGGCGCGCGCGTCGTGCGCGCAGTGCTGGAGCGCGCGAGCGTATCGGGCGATGAAGTCGGGCATGTCGTGTTCGGCAACGTCGTGCACACCGAGCCGAAAGACATGTATCTCGCGCGCGTCGCGGCGATCAACGGCGGGGTCGCGCAGCATACGCCCGCGCTGACGGTGAACCGGCTGTGCGGCTCGGGCTTGCAGGCCATCGTGTCGGCCGCGCAAAGCGTGCTGCTCGGCGATGCCGATATCGCGATCGGCGGCGGCGCCGAAAACATGAGCCGCGCGCCGTACTCGATGCCGGCCGCGCGCTTCGGTCAGCGCATGGGCGATGCGCGTCTGGTCGACATGATGGTCGGCGCGCTCAACGATCCGTTCCAGTCGATCCATATGGGCGTGACCGCCGAGAACGTCGCGCGCAAGTACGACATCTCGCGCGACGCGCAGGACGCGCTCGCGCTCGAATCGCACCGTCGCGCGGCCCACGCGATCACGAGCGGCTACTTCAAGGAACAGATTCTGCCGCTCACGCTTGCATCGAAGAAGGGCGACATCGTATTCGACACTGACGAGCACGCGCGGCTGAACGCAACCGCGGACGACTTCGCGAAGCTCAAGCCGGTGTTCGTGAAGGAGAACGGCACGGTGACGGCGGGCAACGCGTCGGGCATCAACGACGCGGCCGCGGCCGTCGTGCTGATGGAGCGCAGTGTCGCCGAGCGGCGCGGCGTGAAGCCGTTGGCGCGGCTCGTGTCGTACGCGCATGCGGGCGTCGATCCGGCGTATATGGGCATCGGGCCGGTGCCGGCGAGCCGCAAGGCGCTCGAGCGGGCAGGTCTGACGGTCGCCGATCTCGACGTGATCGAGGCCAACGAGGCATTCGCCGCGCAGGCCTGCGCGGTCAGCAAGGAGCTCGGTCTCGATCCGGCCAAGGTCAATCCGAATGGCTCGGGCATTTCGCTCGGCCATCCGATTGGCGCGACCGGCGCGCTGATCACCGTGAAGGCGCTGTACGAGTTGCAGCGCATCGGCGGGCGCTATGCGCTCGTCACGATGTGCATCGGCGGCGGCCAGGGCATCGCGGCGGTTTTCGAGCGTCTGTGACCGCGCACGGCAGGCCGGCCCGGCATAGGTAGCAAGCAGGAACCAGCAACAAGGATCGACAGGATGCGGGAAGCGAAAGTGACGAAGGGTTCGGTAACGCGCGCGTTGCGTCAGCGCGCCGGCGTGGCGGCAAGCGCCGTCGCGCTGCTGTGTGCCGGCACGGTGCTGTGGATGCCGTCGCAGGCGTGGGCGGAAAGCGATGCGGTCAAGGAGCTGGCCGCGCCGCCGCCGATCCAGCTGCCGCTGAAACCGAGCCCCGAGTTCGCGAAGTTTCCGCGCTACGTGGGCACGCTCGGCGCGCGGCCGATCGTGCTGCGGCTCGGGTCCAAGACCGACGATCCTTCCGGTGTGCACGGCGAGTATCAGTACACCGATAACGGTGAGGTGATCCTGATCGCGGGCGACCGCGTCGGCGATACGCTCGAAGTCGAGGAATCGAACGACGGCACGCATATCACCGGCAACTGGGTCGGCAAGTTCGCGGCGGACGGCTCGCTCGAAGGCGACCGCATGAACGTCGACGATTCGAACCCGCAGGAATTCAACCTGAAGCCCCTGGCGGCGGGGCAGGCGGTACCGGCGGCCGGTTCGGCCGGCGCGGCGGCCAAGGCGGCCACCCCAACTCCGCAGCCGGCTGCTGCGAACGGCGCAGTGGCGGCTCCGGCGCCGGCATCCGCTGCCGGCGGGCACCCGGTGGGCGGCGTCAGCAACCTGCAAACCGGCGACTAATGCGTACGCACGCCGAGCATCTTGAGTCGCGCGGCGCGGCGGTTGCTTCAAGCCCGCTTCCCTGTGTATTTCATCGAGCTCTACATGACTGAATCCAAACTCAAACACCGCCTGCAGACTCGCATCGTGCGTGCCGAGGACGACATCACGCCGGGCTTCGAATCTTTTTCGACGCCGGTCACGCGGGCGTCGACGGTGGTGTTCCCCGATCTCGCGGCGATGCGCGCGCTCGACTGGAAAAACGACGCGCAATGGCGCTACGGCCTGCATGCGACACCGACGCAGATCGCGCTCGCGCAGCGCCTCGCCGCGATCGAGGGCGGCAATCATGCGCTGCTGCAGCCGTCGGGGCTGTCGTCTATCTCGAACGTCTACTTCGGCCTCGTGAAGGCCGGCGACGACGTGCTGATCCCCGATAACGTCTATTCGCCGAACCGCGACCACGGCGACTGGCTCGCGCGCGATTTCGGCATCACGGCGCGCTACTACGATCCGCTGATCGGTGCGGACATTGCCAGGCTGATCCAGCCGAACACGCGCCTGATCTGGATCGAAGCGCCCGGCTCGGTGACGATGGAAGTGCCAGACGTGCCGGCCATCACGGCGGCGGCGCGCGCGCGCAACGTCTTCACCGCGATCGACAACACATGGTCCGCCGGCCTCGCGTTCCGGCCGTTCGACCACGGCGTCGACATCTCGGTGCAGGCGCTGACCAAGTACCAGTCGGGCGGCGGCGACGTGCTGATGGGCGCGACGATCACGGTCGACCGCGACGTGCATGTGAAGCTGAAGGCGGCGCGTATGCGCATGGGCATCGGGGTGTCCTCGGACGACTGCTCGCTGATCCTGCGCAGCCTGCCGAGCATGCAACTGCGTTTTGCTCAGCACGATCGCGCGGCGCTGTCGCTCGCGGCGTGGTTGAAGAACCGGCCGGAAATCGTCGCGGTGCTGCATCCGGCGCTCGCCGACTGTCCGGGGCACGAAGTGTACAAGCGTGATTTCACCGGCGCGGGCGGCCTGTTCTCGGTCGTGTTCGACGAGCGATACAGCGCGGCGCAGATCGACATGTTCTGCGAATCGCTCGAACTGTTTTCGCTCGGCTGGAGCTGGGGCGGCGCGCACAGCCTCGCGATGCCGTACGACATCGCGTCGATGCGCACGGCGGCTGAGTGGCCGCACCGCGGCACGCTGGTGCGTTTCTATATCGGTCTGGAAGACGAGGCTGATCTGCGGGCGGATATCGAGCAGAGCCTCGCTAAGCTTGCTTAATACGCGTCAGCCTGTTCGACACGTTGTTCGAGAAGCCCGTCGGGATGCGTTCCCGGCGGGCTTTTTTGTTGCCCGGAGTATCGAGCAGATCTGACCGATTGCCCGAATGTTCGATACGGGTGCGCGACGCTACGATCGTGTGCTTGCCGAATAACGTTGCCGCGCTCGGGGAGGGGCTTCGATGAATCTTTTCTTCTGGGTGTTGCTGAATCTCGCGGTGCCGATTGTTGGGCCGATTTTTACGCTTGCGCTCGTTGCGCCCGCGTATGGCTGGCGCATTGCCCCACGGCCGTGATGGCATGCTTGCTCAAGGTGCGGCAGGATGGCTTCGTCACCGCTCTCGATGACAGGCAGACCGAGTCCATGGTTGGCGCGCTTTCACGTGGGGCGATAAGCGCGTCGATTTTCACGATCCGCCTGGCGGCGTTTCTGTTCGCGGCCCTACACATTTACCTCTTATGAAACAATTTATCCTGTCGTTGGAAATAGGCAAAAATCACGACCGCATCATGAAGGGCGTGTTGATCTTCGACATCCTGATTTCCATCGGCATGTTCGCCCTGTTTCTGCCGGCCATTTTCAACCGATAACAACACGGTTCGCGCATTTCGCCAACGCGTCGGTCGTTGTGCCGACGCGATAACGAACCCTTTAAGCACCAGCCTCAAAACAACCGCAGCAACCCGTCCAGTCCAACGAAATTGAACGACACGCTGGCTGCTTCGCGCACCACCGGCTTCGCGCGGAATGCAACGGAAAGTCCCGCTTCGGCCATCATTTTCAGGTCGTTCGAGCCGTCACCCATCGCAATGGCGCGCGAAGGCTCGATCCCGAGCGTCGCGCAGGTTTCGCGCAGCGTGCGCGCTTTCACGTCGGCATTGACGATCTCGCCAATCACCTTGCCGGTCAGCTTGCCGTCCACAATTTCAAGCGTGTTCGCACGCGTGAAATCGAGGCCGAGGCGCGCCTTCAGCTTCGCGGTGAAGAACGTGAAGCCGCCCGACACGAGCAGCGTTTTCAGGCCCGCCTGTTTCGCGCCGGCGAGCATGCGTTCGGCGCCCGGCGACAACTGCAGCCGCTCTTCGTACACGCGTTCGAGCGCGCTGGCGTCGAGCCCCTTGAGCAGCGCGACGCGGCGCGTCAGGCTTTCGTTGAAGTCCTTGATCTCGCCGCGCATCGCAGCCTCCGTGATCGCCGCGACTTCGGCTTTGAGCCCGCAGAAATCGGCGATTTCATCGATGCACTCGATCGTGATCAGCGTCGAATCCATGTCCATCGCGACGAGTCCGAAGTCGCGCAACTGGCGGCCGGCTTCGACAAACGCGTAGTCGAGTTGATGCGTGTAGCAATACGCTTCGACGTCGGCGCGTTGCGCGAGGGTCGCGCCGGCGATGCGAATCGCGTTCTCGTCGATGACGGCGGGTTGCGAGCCGCGCGCGAGCGCGGCGAGTGTTTTGTGGTGGTCGGCGGAAAGGGGGGCGACGCTTTGAATGACGAGGTTCATGGACGACCAGTGACGCGGGAAGAAAGAGGCGCGTGGCGCGCGGAAAATCCCGCTATTGTATCGGTTCTGTCCGCCGCGCCGTCGCGGGCGGCCGTAGCGGGCCGGTTGGCCGTGCGCTCCGGCAGCGCACAGTTCATACTGACGCATCGAATCGTGTGGCGCAGTCGTCGTCAGGTTGATTGAAGTCGGCGGTCTGCGTATCGCCGTAACGGAACAGACCGAACAAATACGGTCACACGAACCCGCCACATCACAGGCGCAACAAGACGCCCCACGGAGACAACGCATGACCCCGGCAACCGCCAGCGACGCTTCCTCCCTTGCCCGCGACTTCGATCTGCGTCATCTGAGTCCCGCGTTCTACGCCGATCCCTATCCGGTCTATCGCGCACTGCGCACCTATGAGCCGATCCGCCGCATGCCCGACGGCTCGCTGTTCCTGACGCGCTTTCGCGACGTCCAGGCGGTCTACCGCGACCCGAAGACCTTCAGTTCCGACAAGACCGTCGAGTTCCGCCCGAAATACGGCGACTCGCCGCTTTACGCGCATCACACCACGAGCCTCGTGTTCAACGATCCGCCGCGCCATACTCGCGTGCGCAAGCTGATCGCCGGCGCACTGACCGCGCGCGCGATCGCGGCGATGGAGCCCGCGTTGATCCGGCTCGTCGACGACCTGCTCGATGCGGCCGCGCAGCGCAGGCGGATCGATCTGATCGGCGAGTTCGCGTCGGCGATTCCGGTCGAGGTCATCGGCAATCTGCTCGACGTGCCGCACGACGAACGC
Organism: Paraburkholderia sp. BR14320; assembly: GCF_040948665.1. NCBI lineage: Bacteria > Pseudomonadati > Pseudomonadota > Betaproteobacteria > Burkholderiales > Burkholderiaceae > Paraburkholderia > Paraburkholderia sp. BR14320. The sequence goes on along the minus strand of NZ_JBFPKG010000034.1, from coordinate 69,484 downwards.
GCGCCGCTGCGAGACTGGTCGCTCGCGATACTCGGCGCGCTCGAGCCGTCGCTGAGTGACGCGCAGTTCGAGCGCGGCAATCGCGCGGTCAGCGAATTCGTCGACTATCTGCGCGGCCTCGTCGCACGCCGCCGCCGCGAGCCCGGCGATCCGCAGCACGACGTGCTGACGCGGCTGATTCAGGGCGAGGGCCCGCACGATCAGCTATCGGAGGCCGAGCTGCTGCAGAACTGCATTTTCATCCTGAACGCGGGGCACGAAACGACCACCAACCTGATCGGCAACGGGCTCGTGACGCTGAGCCAATGGCCTGACGAGCGTGCCGCGCTGCTGCGCGAGCCCGAGTTGATCGGCACCGCGGTCGAGGAGTGTTTGCGCTTCGAAAGTTCGAACCAGCTCGGCAACCGCATGACCACGGTCGATACCGAGATCGGCGGCGTCGCGGTCGCGCGCGGCACGCCGGTCACGCTGTGCATCGGCGCGGCCAATCGTGATCCCGAGCAGTTTGCCGAGCCGGACCGCTTCGACATTCGCCGCGATCCGAACCGGCATCTCGCTTTCGGCTTCGGGATTCATCAGTGCGCGGGCCTGTCGCTGGCGCGGCTGGAGGCGCGGATTGCGATCGGGCGCTTCGTGCGGCGCTTCCCGGCGTATCGCGTCGATGGCGAGCCGACGCGGGGCGGGCGCGTGCGGTTTCGCGGGTTTGCGTCCGTGCCGGTCCTGCTCGAGCCTTGATACGACCTCCGGGTAGCGCGCGCGAACAAGGACAGCCGTAGCTTTTGCCGCTTCGTCGCAAGACTTACAGCCTCATGACAGCACGCCGCCGAGCGGACCGGCGCATGCTTTAAGCGTGGCAGCAGCGCAAAACCCGCCAAAACGCGGGCACGCTTGCTGCTTCGCCTGATATCTCAGGGCCATGGGACAGGGGAGCGCGCGATGGCACATATGATCTGGAAGGGCGCAATCAGTTTCGGGCTGGTTCACGTACCGGTGCAGCTTTATCCGGCGACGCAGTCGGAAAAGGTCGGCTTCAATCTGCTCGACAAGCGCACGATCGACCCGATCGGCTACAAGCAGATCAATAAGCGCACCGGCAAGGACGTGACCCGTGAGAACATCGTGCGCGGCTTCGAATACGAGAAGGATCGCTACGTCGTACTGTCGGACGACGAAATCCGCTCGGCGAATCCCGAGTCGACGCAGACGGTCGACATCCTCGCGTTCGTCGACGCAGCCGATATCTCGTTTCTCTATCTCGACACGCCGTATTTCCTGACGCCCGACCGCAAGGGCGAAAAAGTCTATGCGTTGTTGCGCGAGGCGATGACGGCCTCGGGCAAGATCGGCGTCGCGAGCGTCGTGCTGCACAACAAGCAGCATCTGGCCGCGCTGATTCCGCTCGGTCCGATGCTCGCGCTGAACACGCTGCGCTGGGCCGACGAGGTGCGCAGCCTCGACGAATTCAAGGTGCCGCCCGAAGGCATGAAGGCCGCCGGCGTGTCGGCCAAAGAACTCGACATGGCGAAAAAGCTGATCGACGACATGAGCGAGACGTGGGACCCGATGCAGTATCACGACACGTTTCGCGACGACATCATGGCGCTCGTCGAGCGCAAGATCCAGGCAGGCAAGACCGAGGAGGTCACCGAGGTCGAAACGCCGCACGAGTCGCGCAAGTCCGCCGACATTCTCGACCTGTCCGATCTGCTCAAACGCAGCCTCGGCCGCGGCAAGGGCAAGCAGACGGCCACTGGCCGCAAGCGCGCCGCCGGCGAGGACGAGGATCAGGCCGATAGCGAAGCCGAGTCCGATGAAGAGGCGGCCGCGCCCGCGCGCAAAAAGGCTCGCGCGACGAGCACCGCGCGCAGTCGCAGCGGTAGTGGCAGCAGCGCCCGCACCACTTCGAAAACCACCGCAACGTCGCGCAAACGGCGCGCGGCGGCCTGAACGCGCGGCCGACCCGCCTATCGCACTCACGCACCGGAGTCATCGCCATGAACGACCGACTCGAGCTCTATCACCGCAAGCGCCGCTTCGAAGACACGCCGGAGCCATCCGGCGCGACGACCCGCAAGCGCGCGGCTAGCAAGACGGGCAAGAGCGCGACGCGTGCCGCGCCCGACACACTGTCCTACGTGATCCAGGAGCACGACGCGCGGCGTCTGCACTACGACTTCCGGCTCGAACTGAACGGCGCGCTGCTGTCGTGGGCGGTTCCGAAGGGGCCGAGCCTCGACCCGTCGGTCAAGCGGCTCGCGGTGCACGTCGAAGATCATCCGGTCGAATACGGTACCTTCGAGGGCGAGATTCCGCCGGGCAACTACGGTGCGGGGACCGTGATCGTGTGGGATCGCGGCACGTGGGAGCCGGCGGGCGGCGTGGCCGAAGCCGCGCGCTCGTACGCGGCCGGCAAGCTCAAGTTTCATTTGCACGGCGAGAAGCTGCACGGCGGCTGGACGCTGGTACGCAGCCATATGCGCGGCAGCGGCGACAAGGAGCAATGGCTGCTGATCAAGGAGCGCGACGAGGAAGCGCGCGACGAAAGCGACTACGACGTGCTGAAAGAGCTGCCCGGCAGCGTGCTGGCCGACGGCGCTTCGAAAGGCAGGAAAACGAAGCAAGCGAAAGCGCAGACGAAAACCTCGGGCGACGGCAAGGTCACGAGCGCGGGCCGGCCGTCGCAATCCGCATCCTCGCGCCGCGCAGCCGATCCCAAACGCCCCGACATCGTCGCGACGCGTACCGCGCAGTCGTTACGCGAACTCGCCGCATCGCCATCGATCGAAGGCGCGGTCAAAGCCGCGCTGCCCGCGAGCCTGACGCCGGAGCTGGCGACGCTCGTCGACACTGCGCCGCCTGGCGACGACTGGTTGTACGAAATCAAGTTCGACGGCTACCGCGTGCTCGCGCGCATCGACCACGCGTCGAAAAAGAAGGCTGGTGCCGTCAGCGTTTTCACGCGCAACGGCAACGACTGGACCACCAGGTTCAGCAAGCAGATCGAGGCCATCGCCGGGCTCGACATGCAAAGCGCGTGGCTGGACGGCGAAGCGGTCGTGCTCGATGAACGCGACGTGCCGAGCTTCCAGTTGCTGCAAAACGCGTTCGATGCGCATCGCCCGCAGGACATCGTGATCTATCTGTTCGATCTGCCGTTCCTGAACGGCTACGACCTGCGCGGCGTGCCGCTGGAACAGCGCCGCGCGATTCTGCGCGCGCTGCTCGAAGGCGTCGACGATCGCGTGCTGCGCTTTTCGAACGACTTCGCGTTCAGCGCCGGCGAGCTGCTCAAGAGCGCGTGCGACATGGGGCTCGAAGGCATCATCGGCAAGCGGCGCGACAGCCGCTATGTGTCGGGCCGCGCGCCGTCGTGGATCAAGCTGAAGTGCCGGCGCCGCCAGGAGTTCGTGATCGGCGGCTATTCGGAGCCGGCCGGCAGCCGCGAGGCGTTCGGCGCGCTGCTGCTCGGTGTCTACGACGCCGACGGCCAACTGCAGTACGCGGGACGTGTCGGCACCGGCTTCGACGCCGGGTTGCTGCGCTCGGTCAAACAGGCGCTCGACGCGCACACGAGCAAGCGCATGCCGTTCGCGAGCGCGCCGCGTGAGCGCAGCCGCACGCCCGTGCATTGGGTCGAGCCGGTGCTCGTCGCCGAATGCAACTTCGCCGAATGGACGAGCGATGGCATCGTGCGCCAGGCGTCTTTCGTCAGTTTGCGCGACGACAAACCGGCGCGCCAGATCGTCAGGGAAACCGCCCGACAAGGAGCCGACGTGCAACAGCAAACCGAAACCGCCGCCGACGATACGCGGCAACCAGGCGCGCCGAAAAAGCGCGCAGCCACGAAAACCAGCAAGACCGCCAAGACCGCCACGCCTGCCGTGACGGAACGCGCGTCCGCCCGAACCGCGGCAACACGCTCGCGCACGCAAAGCGAAATCGCCGGCGTGCGCATCTCGCATCCCGATCGCGTGATCGACAAGAGCAGCGGCGCAAGCAAGCTCGAACTGGTGCAGTACTACGAATCAATCGCCGAATGGATGCTGCCGCATCTGCGCGAGCGGCCTGTCGCGCTGGTGCGCGCGCCCGAGGATATCGGCGGCGAGCTGTTCTTCCAGAAGCACAGCCAGAAGCTGTCGATTCCAAACGTCACGCAGCACGAAGGACTCGACCCGGGCCATCCGGCGCTGATCACGGTCGACACGCTCGCCGCACTGGTCGGCGCCGCGCAGATGGGCACCGTCGAATTTCACACGTGGAATGCGCTCGCGTCGAATATCGAAAAGCCCGATCGGATGGTGTTCGATCTCGACCCGGACCCGTCGCTCGGCTGGGAACGGATGGTCGAGGCCGCGCAACTGACCCGCTCGCTGCTCGACGAACTGGGCCTGAAGTCGTTCGTCAAGACGAGCGGCGGCAAGGGCTTGCACGTGGTCGTGCCGCTCGCGAAGCAGGCCGGCTGGGACGAAGTGAAGGATTTCTCGCAGGCGGTCGCACAGCATATGGCGACGACGCTGCCGCAGTATTTCAGCGCGAAGATGGGCGCGCAGAATCGCAAGAAGAAAATCTTCATCGACTATCTGCGCAACAACCGCGGCTCCAGCACGGTGGCCGCGTTCTCGGCGCGGGCGCGGCCGGGACTCGGCGTGTCGGTGCCGCTCGCGTGGGACGAACTCGACAGCACGACGAGCGGCGATCAATGGGGCATCCGCAACGTCCACGAGCGCGTGGACGGCCTCTCGAACGACCCGTGGGCCGACTATGCGAAGACCCGTCAGCGCATCACCGCGGCGATGAAAAAACGTCTGGGCGTCGCGTGATGCGCGCTCGTCCAGGTGGCTGAATCAACCCGCGAATTCGCCGTGCGCACTCAGTGCGCGAACGCGCTTCGCGAAGGAGCAATGCAATGAAGACCCAGCCGCAATCGACAGATGGCGACTCGCAAGCCGACCCGCACGCGAACAAGGACCCGGAGTCGTTGCAGGAAGCCGCGGCGCCGCTGCCGCATGAAACCGACCAGCATCCGGAGTCACAGCACGAAGACAATCCGCGCCATGTCGGCAAGCAGGCGCATGAGGATATCGAGCATGGCTTGCAGGATACCGACCGCCGCGGCGGCGGCGAGTATCAGCAGCGCACGCAGAACGACTCGCATACCGATGTGAACTCGGATCGCAAGCAGGGCGGCGCGAAGGGCGGCAAGCGCTGACGCCGCTTAACGGGCGTGACGCTTACGCGCCCGCCGCTCCAACCGGCTCACGATCCCAATACGGCGGATCGCCGAAATGCGCGGCGACGAAGTCGATGAATGCGAGCGTCTTCGGCGGCATGAACGCGCGGCTCGGGTACACGGCCCAGATCGCGACGTCGTCCGCGAGCGGATAGCTGTCGAGCACGCTGACGAGTTCGCCGCTGCGCAGATAGGGCGCCACGTCCCATGTCGATTTCAGCGCGATGCCGAAGCCCGCGAGCAGCGCGTCGCGAATCACCTCGCCGTTGTCGGTGACGAGGCGGCCGCTCACGCGCACGTCGAGCGGGCCAGTGGGCGTCACGAAACGCCAGTCGCGCTGCTCCGACAAAATGATGCACTCGTGCCGCGCCAGATCCGACGGATGATGCGGCGTGCCGTGCGCGGCCAGATAGGCGGGGGCCGCGCACAGCACGCGGCGATTCACCGCGAGCCGCCGCGCGACCAGCGACGAATCCTTCAGCACGCCGACGCGGATCGCGACATCGATGCCCGCGTCGACCAGATCGACCACCTGATCCGTTAGGCGCAGATCGACGCTGACGCCCGGATAGCGGCGCAGAAACTCGCTGATCACCGGCGACACATGCTGGCGCCCGAACGAAGACGGCATCGTCACGCGCAGCCGTCCCTGCGGCTCCGCCTGCGCGCGGCCGACCGATGCGCGCGCGGCGGCGGCCGCGTCGAGCAGCGCCTCGGCGCGCGTCATGAACACTTCACCGTCCTGGGTGAGGCTGATGCGGCGCGTGGTCCGATGCAGCAAGCGCGCGCCGAGCAGCTTTTCGAGTTGCGCGATCCGCGCGCTCGCGACCGCCGCCGACAAACCGAACTCGCGCCCGGCCGCCGACACGTTGGCAAGCAGCGCGGCGCGCACGAACAGCGCGACATCGAGCAGGTCGAGCCGTTCGCGCTCGCTGGGCAGGGACCGGCCAGCCGGACTTGAATCGTTCATTATTCTGGGAAACAAAAAAATGTTTCAGTGATTATGACTGTTTTAACAGAATAAGAACCGTCTTACGATTCTGGTCATGCTTGCACATCAACCGAACCCACAAGGAGCAGCCATGAAAGCCGTCGGACTCTACCGTTATCTGCCAATCGATCACGCCGAAGCGCTCGTCGACGTCGAGATCCCGAAACCCGAAGCGAGCGGCCGCGATCTGCTGGTCAAGGTCGAAGCGATTTCCGTGAACCCGGTCGACACCAAGGTGCGCGCGCCGAAAGACAGCGTCGAGAAGACGCCGCGCGTGCTCGGCTGGGATGCGGCCGGCACCGTCGTCGCAGCCGGTCCCGAGGTCACGCTGTTCAAGGTCGGCGACCCGGTGTTTTATGCGGGCAGCATTACCCGGCCTGGCGCCAACAGCGAGTTTCATCTGGTGGACGAACGGATCGTCGGACACAAGCCGGCGTCGCTCGATTTCACGCACGCGGCTGCGTTGCCGCTGACCGCGATCACCGCATGGGAAGCCTTGTTCGACCGCCTCGGCGTATCGCCGCAGGGCGCCGACGCAGGCCGCACGGTGCTGATTTTCGGCGGCGCGGGCGGGGTCGGCTCGATCGGCATCCAGCTCGCGAAACAGCTCGGCAAGCTGAAGGTGATCGCAACCGCGTCGCGGCCCGAATCGGCGAAATGGGCACGTGAGCTCGGCGCGGATCACGTCGTCGATCACTTCGGCGATCTGCCTGCGCAGATGAAAGAGCTTGGCATCGAAGAGGTCGACTACGTGCTGATCTTCAACGACACCGACCGCAATTTCCCCGCTGCCGCCCAACTGATCAAACCGCAAGGCGGTATCTGCACGATCGTCGAGAACAGCGCCGCGGTGCCGGTCGAATTGCTGAAGGCGAAGAGCGCCGCGTTTCATTGGGAATTCATGTTCACGCGCTCGATGTTCGGCACGCCCGACATGATCGAGCAGCACAAGCTGCTGACCGAGGTCGCGCGCCTCGTCGACGCGGGCACGTTGCGCACGACGCTCGGCCAGGACCTGGGCCGCATCAACGCGGAGAATCTGCGCCGCGCGCATCAGTTGCTCGAAGCAGGACGCGCGATCGGCAAGCTGGTGCTGACCGGCTTCTGAGATGAAATCGACGCGCAGAAAGCGCGTCGCCGCAAGCGGGTTAACACCCGAGCCGACACGACACGCGCGCCAGCGCGCTTGGCGTTAGACTGACGACGCAGCATGCCAAAACGGTTGCGTGTCTTGCGGCGAGGCTAGCCAGTGTGAACCGGCCGGGCCTCGGCAGTGCACGGGCAGTCGCGTCGACGCGAGCGCGCAGCGGCACAACAACGAGGTGACAGTATGAGCTTCAGCTTCAAACTCTCCGCCGTTTCGGTTGTCGCTTCTCTCGCTTGCGCGCTCGTGCCGGCTGCTCACGCAGCCACGCCGATCACGGTGACCAACAAGGCCGCGCTCGACGGTCCGATCCGCTACACCGTTCGCGTCACGTCGAAACAGTTCGGCAATTCCCAGGAGACCCGCACGATCCGCTCGGGAGAAACGGACGACTTCACCTGGAAGACCGTGCCGCCCGGCGGTCCGGTGCCCGCTACCGATGCATGCCCGGACTATGCGTCGCTGCCGGTCGACGAGAATGGCGCGATGATTCGCCAGACGCAGATCCGACTCGCACCGGTGGTGGCGAGCGACGGCACCGCGACCGTACAGCTGAGCTTCCAGGCGCAGACGCCGCACGGTGTCAAAACCGTGACGAGCGGCGGCAAGACGCTCAAGTGTCCGAACGATGTGCGTATGAGTCAGATCGTGCGTTTCACGATGCCGGTCAACGGCACGACGAAAACGCTGACGCTGAGCGATGGCACTGAGGTGGCCATCACCGCTAAGCGTTGAACGGTCGAGCGCACGCGGCGTGATGGCCGCGTGCGCGAGCCGTAGCACGCTTGAGCGCGTCATCCCGGTGAGTCATCCTTTGCGTGCGTCACGCTCGACGAGCCGCGCCGGCAAGAACTGATGCTCAGCCGAAAACAGTCGCCTGTACGTGAGCAGCACCGCGCCCACCGTCCCCAGCGCCGACGCCGCCGCGATCAGAAACATGATGACGATCTGATAGCGCACCGCCTGCAATGGAGATTGCCCGGCCAGCACCTGGCCGGTCATCATGCCCGGCAAACTGACCACGCCGACCACCGCCATCTGATTCAACGTCGGCATCATGCCCGCGCGCACCGCCTGACGCGCCGGCGCCTGCGCGGCCTCCCAGCGTGTCGCGCCGAGCGCGAGCGCCATGTCGACGCGGTCGCGCCGCGCGGTCAGCTCCTCGGTCATCCGCTCGATGCCGAGCGATACACCGGTCAGCGTGTTGCCGAGGATCATGCCGAGAATCGGAATCGCATATTGCGGCTCGTACCACGGATGGATGCGGATCACGACGAACAACCCCACCGCGGCCACGAGCCACGAGCTGACCCAGATCGACAGCACGCTGTCCGCGCGTTGTCCGGCATAGGTATGGCTGCCGCGCTGCGCGCCGGCGAAACCCGCGATCAGCGTCATCACGATCATCAGCGGCAGCACCACGTACCAGCGAGCGAAACTGAACACCCAGCCGAGCACATAGCCGATCGCGAGCAACTGGACCACGGTGCGCACCGCCGCCCATGCGAGCTTGCGTTCGAGATCGAGCTTCAGCGCGACCGACACCGCGCCGTTCACGACGATCAGCAGCGTCGCAATCGCGACGTCCCACAAGCTCAGATTCTGCAGGCTCATGAGCGGGACTCCCGGCGCAGCTCCGCGGCATCGCGTTGGTCCGCGTCGCGCCGCACCGTGGTGTGTTCGGCCAGCACGCCGGCGCGCATCGTCAGATGCCGTTCGCTCATGCGTGCCGCCTGCTCGGGATCGTGCGATACCCATATCGATGCGTGCGCGCCCGGCGCGGCATCGAACCATGCCTGCACGAGCGCTTCGATTGCGCGCGATGAAGCCGGGTCGAGCGACGCGGTCGGCTCGTCGAGCAACAACACTTCGGGCGCGAGTTGCAGCACCCGGATCAGCGCGGCGATCTGCGCTTCGCCGCCCGATAATTCGCTTGCGCGCTTGCCGAGAAAGTCCTCGCCGCGGCCGGCCTGCATCGCAAGCCTGGCCGCTCGCACGTGATCGAAGCGCGCGTCGCGATACGCGCGCAGCTCGAATGGATAGCGCAGATTGTCTTCGACGCTGCCGTCGATCAGCGCGGGCCGCTGCCGGATATACGCGACGCCGCGCCGATAGCGCGGAATCGCCGCTCGCACGAGCGGCGCACCATGCCACAAGATGCGCCCCGCATCGATCGGATCGAGCAGCGCGAGCGCGCGCAGGAACACGCTCTTGCCGGAGCCGGACGGTCCGGTGATCGCGACGCGCTCGCCGGCGCGCAGCGCGAAGGTGGTCTGCTGCAACAGCGTCTGGCCGCGCTGCGCATCACGCCGCACGATGCCGTCGGCGAGGAGGAGGGGAACATCGGTCATGGTTGGAACGTCGTGGGGAGGGTGTCGCTTCGTGCCGGCGCGACGGCGTCAATGCGCCGGTCGGTCTGTCGGCAAAGCGTGCGCCATGATAAAACGACGAGGCGCAATAGCGCACACAACCCACCGGCTCGACGATTCATTGCCACGCGCCAGGCACGATAACTGCTGCACGGTGCACAACGTAGAACAACACGCGGAGCCTTTCAATGGCAGTGTCGAGCAGCATCGGACGACGGGTCGGAAAAATCCTTGCATGGCTGCTGGCCGTGCTCGTCATCCTGATCGTCGCGCTCGTCATCTTCATCCTGACCTTCGACTGGAACCGCGCGCGGCCTTACATCGACGACAAGGTGAGCCAGGCGATCGGCCGGCCGTTCGCGATCCACGGCGATCTGAAGGTGGGCTGGCGTCATGCGGTCGGCGAAACCGGCTGGCGCGGCTGGGTGCCCTGGCCGCGCTTTTCGGCGGCCAATATCACGATCGGCAATCCCGACTGGGCCAAACAGCCGCACTTCGCGACACTCGACGAAATCGACTTCGAGGTCGAGGTGTTGCCGCTGCTCACGCACGACATCGTGATTCCGGCGATCAACCTCGTGAATCCATTCGTCGATCTCGAACGTCTTGTCGACGGGCGCAATAACTGGACCTTCAAACTGCCGTCGTCGACCGGGCCATCCGAGTGGAAGCTCGATCTGCACGATATCGCGTTCGCGAAGGGCAATATCGCGCTGTCGGATCAGCAGAAGAAGGTCGAGGTGCAGATGGTCGTCGATACGCTCGGGCAGCCGATCCCGATCGGCGACGCGTTGAAGCAGCAGGAGGCGGCCTCGCGCAGCGCGTCGGCGCAGGCGGTCGGCCGCGCGGGTGCGAGCAAGCTTGCCGCACAGGCCGAAGCGCAGGCGGCTTCGGAAGCGAAGGCGGCTTCCGCAGCGGCGGCGTCCGAAGTTCAGACCCCGGCGCAGGCGTCGGCAGCCTCGGGCCCGGGCGCAACATCAGGCGCGCTTGCGACGAGCGGCGCGGCCAGCGAGAGCGCCAGCACGTCTGCGGCCGTCTCGGCCGCGAGCGGCACCGCACCCGGCGCGCCACGCGCGACACCGCTCTATGCGATCGCCTGGACCGTCAAGGGCACCTACAACCGCACGCCGGTGTCCGGCAGCGGCAAGCTCGGCGGCGTGCTCGCGCTGCAGGACGCGAACCGGCCGTTCCCGGTGCAGGCCGACGTGAAAGCCGGTGACCTGCATATCGCCTTCGTCGGCACGGTCACCGATCCGGCGCATCTCGCGGCGCTCGATCTGCGTCTCTGGCTGCAAGGCAACAGCATGGCGCGGCTGTATTCGCTGACCGGTGTGACCTTGCCCGAGACCCCGCCGTACGCGACCGAGGGCCATCTGATCGGCCGGTTCAAATCGAGCGGCAACGTGTTCACGTATGAAAACTTTACAGGCCGGGTCGGCGGCAGCGATCTGAACGGTTCGTTGACTTATACCGGCCGCCAGCCGCGTCCGCTGCTGAAGGGCGAACTCGAGTCGCATCTGCTGCAGTTTTCGGATCTTGCGCCGGTGATCGGCGCCGATTCGAAGGCGAGCAAGGCGAAGCGCGGCGGCGCGGCCGCGCAGCCGGGCAACCGCGCGCTGCCGGTCGAGGAGTTTCGCACCGACCGCTGGAAGGCGATCGACGCCGACGTCAAGTTCACCGGCCGGCGCATCATCAAGAACTCGAATTTGCCGATCACGGATCTGTACACGCACGTTGTGATGACCGACGGCGTGCTGTCGTTGGTGCCGCTGAAATTCGGCGTCGCGGGCGGCTCGCTCGCGTCGGACATTTATCTCGATGGCAGCGGGGCGCCGTTGAAGGGGCGCTTCGCGATGTCGGCGCGGCATCTGAAGCTCAAGCAACTGTTCCCGAACTTCAAGACGATGCAGAGCGCGCTCGGCGAGATCAACGGCGACGCGTCACTGTCCGCGACCGGCAACTCTCCGGCGGCGCTCGCCGCGACTTCGAACGGCGAGCTGAAGGCGCTCGTGACCGAGGGCACCGTGAGCCGTCTGCTGATGGAGGCGGCCGGCCTGAACGTCGCGAACGTGGTCTATGAAAAGCTGTTCGGCAATCGCGACGTGAAGATCAACTGCGCGGCCGCCGATTTCGTCGCGACCGATGGCGTGCTCGAAGCGCGCGTGTTCGCGCTCGATACCGGCGATGCGGTGATCAACATCGACGGTCACATCAATCTGCGCGACGAAACGATGGACCTCGGCGTGCATCCGCATACGAAGGGCTTCCGGGTCTTTTCGCTGCGCTCGCCGCTGTACGTGAAAGGCACCTTCAAGGACCCGCACGTCGGCGTCAATGCGGCCGCGCTCGCACTGCGTGGCGGCGCGGCGGTCGGGCTCGGGCTGATCAATCCGTTCGCGGCGCTGATCCCGCTGCTCGCGCCGAGCAACAACAAGCCGCTGCCGTGCACGCAACTGCTCGCGCAGGTGCGGCAGATGCCGAAGGCGCCGCCGCCGGGCGTGACGCAACAGCCGAAGGCGCCGATGTCGCTGGAGGGCGCGCCGGTCAACAAGTCCTCGGGCGGCGCGTCGTCGCCGGCCGCGACGGATAGCAATCGCAAGCCCGCGACACAGTCGCCGGCGAGCGCGGCCGAATACAAGGGCAGCTGATGTTGTCGGTTTTGCCGGTGGACTCGTTGAACTGGGGCCTCGGCGGCGGCCTGTGCGTGATCTTTCTGTGGCCGATCAGCGTGCCGACCGCGCGCGAGCGCGTCGATGATGCGATGGCCGAATGAATGGCACGATGCCGCGCGCAACTGCGCGCGGCGGCCGTGAAAGCCCGTGTTTCAATGCAATGAAGCGGACAGGAAAGCAGCGCAGCGCCACCGAAGACGCCAGCGATGCGTGACGACACCGGCTGTCGAAACCGCCGATGGATGACGACGAAACGACCTGTCAGTAACCCTGAACTTCAGGGTATCGGATCGGCGCTATCTGAGCGAGCGCGGTGTTGCATCGCCCGACGCATCCTGGCGACGCACGCCGCGGCGAGTACCGATCCGCGTCGCGCCGAACTCCGTCAGAATCTTGCCGCGCGCACGACTCGCGAACACGAGGAAGCCGAAGCCGTCGGCCTCGTACCAGTAGCCGCCGTTCTCGAGACCATCGAGCGGTTGCTCCAGTGCGTTGGTTATGGATTCGATGCAGCGCCGCCGCAATTCGGCTGGTGCGGGGTAGGGCGGCTGCGCGCCGCGCACACTGCATAGAAGTACGTCGAGTCCGGGCAGTACGTGTGCATAGAGCACCGGTTCGTCCTGCGCGCGAGCCCGCGCAATCTTGGTGTCGAGTTGACCGAACGGCTTGAAATGCCGCAGAACCGCGAGGAACGACTCGTCGCCGTCCACCTTCGCGCGTCTACGCTTTTTCGGGAAGGACATAAAAATTCGCCTGAAAAAGAATTGCAAGAAACGCTGCGTCCTCATGCGACCACTCCCGGCTTTCGCGCGCCGCACGTCGATCTTTTATAGCATACGACAAGGCCGGATTCACGATGATTCGACGCTGCTGCATCGCTCCACCGCTCCCGCACGAATCATGCCGAACCGCCTCGCCGCGCGCATTCGCATCCCAGCACACCTTGTCTCCATCATAGACGCAGGCGGCGCCGAAAAAACATCCCATCCCAATAAAAAAGTCATTTTTGTGTGGTCGAGCGCTTGCAGGCGCGCCGTTGAAATATCTCTGGTTCACGTCGATAATGGCCCGTCCGGCCGCGCGGCGCCCGCCTTAACAGGGCGCCACGGGTGTGCGCGAGCCCCGCCGTTCGAGTGACAGCCTGAACCACAGCCTGAACGCCCTGACGGAACCATGAAACTATTCACCAAAGGCCTGCTGCTGATCGCGATACCGAGCGTGGTCGAACTCGCGCTGCTCGGGGTCGTCTTCGATACCCAGGAGCGCACCGCGCAGGCCGCGCGATGGGTCGACAACAGCAAGCAGATCCTCTACGAGTCGTCGGCCATCGTCGACCCGCTGCTGCGCCAGGCCGCGCGCGTGCGCACCGCGATGGTGACGGGCGAGGCGTCGCTGATCGACCGCCACGCGGTGTGGGTCGACCTGAACGACCGGCTCGCGAAGCTCGATGCGCTCGTAGCCGAAACGCCGGCCCAGGCCGAGCGCGTACGCAGCATGCGGCGCGCGATCGACGCGTATCGCGCACACAGTGTGGCGATCTCGCAGGCCTTGCACGAAGGGCGCAGTCTACGTCCCTATATCGCGCTCGAAACCGGCGAGTTGCCGGAGCAGATCGCCGTGTTCCGCGAGGAGCTGGCCCAGTTCGACGCGGCGGCGTCGGTGCTCGATGTCGAGCGCTCGAGCGCGCTCGGCGAGCGTCGCGGGCTTCAGCAGCGCGCGCTGATCGCCGCGGCGTTCAGCTCGATGCTGATCTGGGCGGTCACCGCCTTCGTGTTCGCGCGCGGCATCGGCCAGCGCCTCGAAGTGCTGACCGATAATGCCGAGCGGCTCGGCAGCGGCCGGCCGCTCGCGGCGCCGTTGTCGGGCAGCGACGAAATCGCCGCGCTCGACACGGTGCTGCATCAGACCGATGCGCGTCTGCGCGAGGCGGAAGCCGGGCAACAGGCCCTGAAGACGGAGCTCGAGGCACGCGCGCGCGAACTGGCGGGCGTCAATGAGGAATTGCGCCAGGAAACGCAGGACAACGAGATGTTCATCTACAGCGTGTCGCATGATCTGCGCTCGCCGCTCGTCAATCTGCAAGGGTTTTCGAAGGAACTGCACGTGTCGTGCGACGAACTCGACGGCCTCGTCGGGCAGGCTCGCTTGCCTGAGAACGAAGCGCGGCGCATGACGCAGATTCTCGATGGCGACGTGCGCGAGTCGTTGCACTATTTGCGCACGGCGGTTGCGCGCGCGGCGGCGATCATCGACGCGTTGTTGCGCATCTCGCGCGCGGGACGGCTCGAATACCAATGGCAGCGGGTCAGCGTCGGGCGCGCGGTGGCGCAGATCGTCGATGGGCTGCAAGGCACGATCGAGCAGCGCGCCGCGAGCGTCACGGTGCGCGAGCTGCCGCCCGCATGGGGCGATCCGGCGGCGGTCGAGCAGATCTTCAGCAACCTGATCGGCAATGCGCTGACTTTTCTCGATCCGGCGCGCAGCGGGCGCATCGAGGTCGGCGCGCTGGCGCCCGAACCCGTCGATGAAACCGAGCCGCGCGCGGTCCGTATGCGCACCTATTACGTCCGCGATAATGGGCTCGGCATTCCGGCCGCGTATTTATCGAAAGTGTTTCGCGCGTTCCAGCGTCTGCATGCAGACGTCGCGAGCGGCGACGGGATCGGCCTCGCGGTGGTGCGGCGCACGGTCGAGCGGCACGGCGGGCGCGTCTGGGTCGAATCGGCCGAAGGCGCCGGCTCGACTTTTTTCGTGGTGCTGCCCGAGCAGCCGGTGCGCTTCTGAGCGGCGCGCATGCCGGCGCGGGCATGGATGACGAATCGTTGGCACGGAGAGCCTATGAATCACGCGCAAACGGTCAGCATCGTTCTGATCGAAGACGACGACGGCCACGCGACGCTCGTCGAGCGGAATCTGCGCCGTGCCGGCATTTCGAACGGCTTCGTGCGCTTTCGCGACGGCCAGCAGGCGCTCGATTACTTCTTCGGCCCCGCGTCCGCTGAGACATTGACCGACACCGACGGCCAGCCGTATCCGCCGCGCCAGAATCTGGCGAATTTCGTCGTGCTGCTCGATCTGAAGATGCCGTGCGTCGACGGCTTCGAGGTGTTGCGGCGTCTGAAGAAAGACCCCGAGACCGCCGCCGTGCCCGTGATCGTGCTGACCACCACCGACGATCCGCGCGAAATCGCGCGCTGCTACGAACTCGGCTGCAACGTCTACGTCTGCAAGCCGGTCGAATACGATACGTTCGTCGAAGCCGTGCGCCGGCTGGGCTTTTTTCTGCAAGTGGTCAAGCTGCCGCCGGGGCATCGGCTCGCGCCGGCCTGAAGGCGTCCGAAAGCCGTTCATGACAACATAAGCACTGACCTTAGCCACAGAGCATTCTGCATGACCGAAGAAGTGTCCACGCCGCATGCCGCTTACGTGCTCGTCGTCGATGACGACGAGGGCATCCTGCGGCTCGCGCGCAAGTCGCTCGAACGCGCCGGTTGCCGGGTGGCGATCTGCGCCGGTGTCGAGGCGGCCCGCGAGCGGCTCGCGGGTGGCGGCCTCGATCTGCTGGTGCTCGACTATCAGTTGAACGGGCCGGAGACCGGGCTCGATTTCTTCCGGCGTCTGCGCGCGGAGGGCGTGCGCATTCCGGCGATCCTCGTGACCGGCTTCACCGACGAGTCGCGCGTGATCGAAGCGCTGCGCGCGGGCGTGTCCGACGTGGTGCCGAAGTCGGGCGACTATCTCGACTATCTGCCGGAGGCCGTGGAGCGCGTGCTGTCGCAGGTGCGGCTGCAACGCGCGTCCGACGAAGCGCTGCTGCTGCGCGATCGCGAGCTGCATTACCGCACGCTGTCGGAGACCTTGCCGCACCTGGTGCTGACCTGCGATGCGGCCGGTGATTGCGACTTCCTGTCGAAGCAATGGCACGACTACACCGGCTTGCCCGAACACAGCTCGCATGGTCTTGCGTGGCTCGACGCCGTGCATCCCGACGATCGCGAGCAGATCCGGCAAAGCTGGCTCAAAGCCGTGGCGAGCCGCGACGGCGACTATCGGCACGAGATGCGGATTCGCCGCCACGACGGCGAGTACCGCTGGTTCGATATGCGCGTGGTCGCGTTGCGCGATGCCGATGGCAACGTCAGCAAATGGTTCGGCAGTTGTACCGACATTCACTCGCAGCGCGAGGCGATCGAGGAGCGCGAGCGGCTGCTCGAGTCCGAGCAGGCCGCGCGCCAGGCCGCCGAAGAAGCGAACCGCGCGAAGGACCGCTTTCTCGCGATGCTGTCGCACGAATTGCGCACGCCGCTCACGCCGGTGCTGGCGGGCGCGAGCGTGCTCGAGATGATTTCCGATCTGCCCGAGCAGGCGCGCGCGAGCGTGCGGATGATCCGCCGCAACGTCGAGCTGGAGGCGCGGCTGATCGACGATCTGCTCGATCTGACGCGCGTCGCGAACGGCAAGCTGCGGCTGTCGCTGGAAACCGTCGACGTGCACGACGTGATCGACAGCGTGCTCGAACTCTTTCGCAGCGAAATCCAGGTCAAGCAGCAGGACGTGCATGTCGACAAGCGCGCGACGCATCACTACGTGCTCGCCGATCGCGCGCGTCTGCAACAGATGCTGTGGAACCTGATTCGCAATGCCGCGAAGTTCACGCCGGACGGCGGCCACATCTATGTCCGCACGCGCGACGAACGCATGCAGGTGCAAATCTCGGTCGAAGACACCGGCATCGGCATCGAGCCGGAGCAGATCGGCAAGCTGTTCAACGCGTTCGAGCAGGGCGACCAGAGCATGACGCGACAGTTCGGCGGGCTGGGTCTCGGTCTCGCGATCACGAAGGCGCTGACCGACGTGCACGGCGGAACCGTGACCGCGCAGAGTCCAGGACCGCATTGCGGCGCGACCTTCACGATCACGCTGCCGACCGCGGCCGCGCCGGCCGCCGCGCCGCCGGTCATCGTGCCGAGCACCGTGCAGCCGGCGAGTTCGCTGACCGTGCTGCTGATCGAGGATCATGCTGATACCGCCGACGTGATGGCCCAATTGATGCGCGGCTTGGGTCATCAGGTGACGGTGGTCGGGCGCATCGACGATGCGCTTGCGGCGACGCAGTTGCAGAGCTTCGATCTGGTCGTCAGCGATGTCGGGTTGCCCGATGGCACCGGCCTCGATTTCATCGAGGCGTTTCGCGAACGTTCCGACGTGCCAGCCGTCGCATTGACCGGCTTCGGCACCGACGAGGACGTGCGCCGTTGTTTGAGTGCGGGCTTTACTTCGCATCTGACGAAGCCTGTCAATTTCGGCCAGCTCGAAGCGATGATCGAAAGCGCCGCGCAATTGAAGGCGCAAAAGAATGCGTGAAGCGCGATAAAGGGCAGTGCGCTGAAAGCAAAGTGAAAAAGACAAAGGCCTGTGGCGAAGTGAGTCGCAACAGGCCTTTTTTATTTCACCGACTCGGGTGTTTGAAACCGAGCTTTATTTAACAATTAACGCTGCTGGTTTTTTAGCGAATCGCGGATCTCGCGCAGCAGCAGCACATCTTCCGGCGTCGGCGGCGGTTCCGCCGGAGCAGCTTGCGGCTCCTTGCGCAGTTTGTTGATGAACTTGACCATCAGAAAGATGATGAACGCGAGAATGATGAAATTGATCGTCGCGGTAATGAACGAGCCGTAACCGAACACCGCCACGCCGGCCGTCTGCAGGTCTTTATACGATTCGGGGTTGCCTTTGTAAGTCGGCGGAATATGACCGAGGCGAACGAACAGATTGGAGAAATCGAAGCCGCCGGTAGCGAGCCCGACGACCGGCATGATCAGGTCTTTAACCACGGAATTGACAATGGTGGAAAATGCGCCGCCAATAATCACACCGACCGCCAGATCCATCACATTGCCTTTGAGGGCAAATTCTTTAAATTCCTGGATCATGCTCATACACACACCTCCCTGATATGAATAGCCGAATCATACCAACCTGAAGCGGATAGGCTAGTGCTTTGGTCCTGACGCAACAAGTGCATTCGCCGCGCGTCGTTAATGAGGAAACTGTGACTCGCCATGACGCGCACGCTCCAGATGCGCGGCAAAACTGACCGGGTCGATGTTCGCGCCGCACAGCAGTACGCCGACGCGTTTGCCCTGCAACTGTTCGCGCAACGGTCCGAGCAAGGCTGCGGTGGCGGCCGCGCAAGCCGGCTCGACCGCGAGCTTGAGCTGATTGAACAGGATCAGCATCGCTTCGCGCAACTGATCGTCGGACACCGTGACGAGCCGATCGATATGGCGGCGGCACAACTCGTAGCTGTATTGCTCGGTATGCGGCGACATCAGCGAATCAGCGATGCTGTACATATGGCCCATTCGGACCGTATGGTTGGCGGCAAAACTCTTGCTCATCACATCCGAGCCTTCGGGTTCGACGCCGTACACGTGTATGTTCGGATTCGCGAGCCGCAGCGCGGTGGAAACGCCGGCCGCGAGTCCGCCGCCGCCGATCGGCACGATCACCGCTTCGAGGTCGGGGGTTTGCGTCGCCCATTCGTAGCCGAGCGTCGCCGAGCCGAGCACCGTGCGATAACCGTTGAACGGATGCACGAAATAACGGCCTTCCTCGGCCTCGATGCGTCGCACCAGTTCGAACGCTTCGGCGAGATCTTCGGCATAGACGATGTCGGCGCCGTATGCACGGCACAACGCGACGCGCGCCGGGTTCGCCGCGCTGAACAGCACGACCTTCGCGCTGACGCCGAGCCGCATCGCCGCATAAGCGACCGCCACCGCGTGATTGCCGCCCGACACGCAGGTCACGCCAGCGCTCTTCTGCGCGTCGTCGAGCGCGAGCAGGTTGGTGAAGGCGCCGCGCGCCTTGAAGCTGCCGCCCGCCTGCAAGAGTTCGAACTTGAAATTGACGACGGTGCCGCGCAGCGACGAGAAGTCGAGCCGGTCGAACACCGGCGTGCGCGCGACCCACGGCGTCAATGCGAAATGCTGCGCGGCGATGTCGTCGAGCGTAGGGATCGGCTCGCCGTCGATCGTGTGATCCGTGTGCTGCTGCATGGCGCTGGACATGGCGGTCGCTCCGGAGTCGTCGATGTCGCTCAGACCCGTGGCGCGGCGCGCAGGTTCACCGCGGCTGCGCGCCGCTGCAACGAGACGGGCTAAGCGGCGTCGACCGACATGCTGTGAATGAACTTGCGCAGGAAGCGCTCGCATGCGACGAGCTGCTCGAGCTCGACGAATTCGTTCGCCTTGTGCGCCTGCTGGATGTCGCCGGGACCGCAGACGATGCTCGGAATCCCCGCGTTCGAAAACAGGCCTGCCTCGGTGCCGTACGCAACCTTGCGCTTGTCCTGGTCGGCCGTCAGCGCGCGCACGAGTTGCGTGATCGCGGCCTGCTCAGACGAATCAAGTCCGGGTGCCGCGGCGATCTTCGTGATCTCGATCGCGGCGGATGGATGCTCGCGCAGCATTTTCGGCAGCAGCGTGTCGCGCGCGTAGCTGTCGATGCGCGCGAAGATCTGCTCGGGATCGAGCGTCGGCAGATTGCGGAATTCGAACTGGAACTGGCATTCGGCCGGCACCGTGTTGATCGCGTTGCCGCCCGTGATCGTGCTGGTCTGCGCGGTGCTGAATGGCACGTCGTACAGTTCGTCGAACGGGCCTTGCGCGCGGAACTGGTCGGCCATGTCGCGGATGTAGCAGATCAGGCGCGCCGCGTACTCGATCGCGTTCAAGCCCTTCGGCGTCAGCGACGAATGCGCGGCCTGGCCGCGCACGCAGCACTGATACGCGTTGATGCCCTTGTGCGCGATGATCGGGCGCATGCTGGTCGGCTCGCCGACGATACAGCCGTCCGGCTTCACGCCGCGCTTCATCAGATCGGCGATCATCAGCGGCGCGCCGACGCAGCCGACTTCCTCGTCGAACGACAGCGCGAAGTGGATCGGTTTCGCGAGCCTGGTACGCTGCATGTCCGGCACCAGCGCGAGCGCCGCGCCGATGAAACCCTTCATGTCGCAGGTGCCGCGGCCGTAGAGCTTGTCGCCGCGAATTTCAGGCTTGAACGGATCGCTGTCCCATTGCTGGCCGTCCGCTGGCACGACGTCCGTATGGCCCGACAGCACGACGCCGCCGTTCGTTTCGCCATCGTGCGCGGGAATCGTCGCGAACAGGTTCGCCCATTTGCCGCCCTTGCCGTGCGTCAGCGTCGCGTCGATACCGACCGCGCGCAGTTCGTCGCGCACGGTTTCGATCAGGCCGAGATTCGGATTGCGGCTCACCGTGTCCATCGACACGAGACGGGTGACCCAGGGCAGAGATACCGGAGAAGCGGGAGCAGCGGAGGAGGCGGACGACTGCGACGATTGCGCTGTTTCAGCGACGTGAGACATGACATGACTCCATCATTTTGTGTCTATCGATCATATCCCATATTGCATTTTGGTAAGGTAGCCAAAAAGTCCGCCGTGCGTTGGCGCAGCGCAGCATCGATGCAAAAAACGGGGGACGTCCCCCCGTTTTATTGCTGCTTCAGGGCCCTCAGCGCGCGGGCGCCGCCGCCGTGCCGCGGCTCGGCGAACCGAGCGCGCGCAAGGTCTCCTTGACCGTCGCGACGCGCACCGCGAGATCCGGGCTGCGCGTTTCGATACGCAGCTTGTCCTGACCTGCGAGCTTGATGTGCTTGTGCTTCTGCACCATCTCGATGATCCGCATCGCGTCGACGGGCGGATTAGGGATGAACTGCAGGCCGATCACCGCTTCGCCGGCATCGATCTTCGAAATGCCGAGCGGTTTCGCGGCGAGCCGCAGACGATGCGTCTCCACCAGCGCATGCGCCTGCGGCGGCAGCTTGCCGAAGCGGTCGATCAGCTCCTCCTGGATGCCGTCGATCGAATCGCTGTGTTCGCAGTTCGCGAGGCGCTTGTACAGCGACAGACGTTCCTGCACGTCGCCGCAATAGTCCGACGGCAGGATCGCTGGCGAATGCAGGTTGATCTCGGTGGTCGCCGCGAGCGGCGCGGTGAGGTCCGGTTCCTTGCCGTTCTTCAGCGCCTTCACCGCGTCATTGAGCATGTCGGTATAAAGCTGGAAGCCGATCTCGTGAATCTCGCCCGACTGCTTGTCGCCGAGCACCTCGCCGGTGCCTCGAATCTCGAGGTCGTGCATCGCGAGATAGAAGCCCGAGCCGAGTTCCTCCATCTGCTGGATTGCTTCGAGCCGTCGTTGCGCCTGCTTGGTGAGCCCCTGCGGATCATGCACGAGCAGATATGAATACGCCTGGTGATGCGAGCGGCCGACGCGGCCCCGCAGCTGATGCAATTGCGCGAGACCGAACTTGTCGGCGCGATGGATCAGGATCGTGTTCGCGCTCGGCACGTCGATGCCGGTTTCGATGATCGTCGTGCACAGCAGCACGTTCGCACGTTGCGCGACGAAGTCGCGCATCACCCGTTCCAGTTCGCGCTCGTGCATCTGGCCGTGCGCGACCGCGATGCGCGCTTCGGGCACGAGTGCTTCGAGCATCTGCCGGCGGTTCTCGATCGTCTCGACTTCGTTGTGCAGGAAGTAGACCTGGCCGCCGCGCTTCAGCTCGCGCAGCATCGCTTCGCGAATCACGCTGTCTTCCTCGCGCCGCACGAAGGTCTTGATCGCAAGGCGTTTTTGCGGCGCCGTTGCGATCACCGAGAAGTCGCGCAGGCCTTCGAGCGCCATGCCGAGCGTGCGCGGAATCGGCGTCGCGGTCAGCGTCAGCACGTCGACTTCCGCGCGCAGCGCCTTCAGCGCTTCCTTCTGACGCACGCCGAAGCGATGCTCCTCGTCGATGATCACGAGCCCGAGCCGCTTGAACTGCACATCGGACGACAGCAGCTTGTGCGTGCCGATCACGATGTCGACCGAACCTTCGTTGATCTGCTGGATCGCCGCGTTCACTTCCTTGGTCGACTTGAAGCGCGACAGCTCGGCGATGCGCACCGGCCAGTCGGAGAAGCGGTCACTGAAGGTTTGCGTGTGCTGTTCGGCGAGCAGCGTGGTGGGCGACAGCAGCGCGACCTGCTTGCCGCCCATCACCGCGATGAACGCCGCGCGCAGCGCGACCTCGGTCTTGCCGAAGCCGACGTCGCCGCACACGAGCCGGTCCATCGGCTTGCCGCCCGTCATGTCGCCGATCACGGCCGCGATCGCGGCGGCCTGGTCCGGCGTCTCCTCGAAGCCGAAGCTCTCGGCGAACTTCACATAGTCCTTCGGTTCGAGCGCGAACGCGTGGCCTTCGCGGGCGGCGCGGCGCGCGTACAGGTTGAGCAGTTCGGCGGCGGTGTCGCGGATCTGCTGCGCGGCCTTGCGTTTGGCCTTTTCCCACTGGCCCGAACCCAGCGAGTGCAGCGGCGCGCTTTCCGGATCGGCGCCGCTGTAGCGCGAGATCACGTGCAATTGCGCGACCGGCACGTAGAGCTTGCTGTCGCCCGCGTATTCGAGGTGCAGGAACTCGGTTTCGCCTTCGCCGAGGTCCATCGTCACGAGACCCATGTAGCGGCCGATACCGTGCTGCGAATGGACCACCGGATCGCCGACCTTCAGCTCGGACAGATCGCGCACCATCGAATCGACGTTGCTCGCCTGTTCCTGGCGGCGGCGTCCCGCGCGGCGCGCGAGCGGTCCGTACAGCTCGGTTTCGGTGATGATTGCGATGCCGTCGCCCGGCACCGCGAAGCCGTTCGCGAGCGGCGCGACGCCGAGCGAGAACGGCGCATCACTCTTGAGCCAGTCGGCGAAGCTGTCGGCCGAGGCGGGCTTCAGCTGGTTGTCGGCGAGCAGTTGCAGCAGCGTCTCGCGGCGGCCCGCCGATTCTGCGGCAAACAGCACGCGGTTCGGCGTCGTGCTCAGGTACGCGCGCAATGCCGAGACAGGGTCGTCGGCGTGACGGTCGATCGCGAGGTTCGGCAAAGCGATCGACCAGGCGCCGCCGCCGTTGCTGGGCAGCACGAGACGTGCGAACGGCTTCGCGAACGTGAAGAAATCCTCGTCCGACAGGAACAGCTTCTGCGGTTCGAGAATCGGCCGGTCGCGGTCGTGCGACAGGAAGTTGAAGCGCTGCTTGGTGTCGTTGGTGAAGCGCCGGATCGCCGCGTCCAGATCGCCGACGAACGCGAGCTGCGAACCGTCGGGCAGGTAATGGAAGAGGGTGGCCGTTTCCTCGAAGAACAGCGGCAGATAGTATTCGATGCCCGCCGACGGCACGCCGTTGCCGATGTCTTTATAGATCGACGCGCGGCTCGGATCGCCCTCGAAGGTCTCGCGCCAGCGGCTGCGGAATGCGGTGCGCGCGGCTTCGTCGAACGGGAATTCGCGGCCCGGCAGCAGACGCACGTCCTTGACCGGATAGAGGCTGCGCTGCGTGTCGGGGTCGAACGCGCGGATCGAGTCGACCTGGTCGTCGAACAGGTCGATCCGGTAGGGCAGCGGGGAGCCCATCGGGAACAGATCGAGCAGCGAGCCGCGCACGCAGTATTCGCCGGGACGCACGACCTGGCTCACGTGCTCGTAGCCGGCGAGCGTCAGCTGCGCCTTCAGCTTCGCTTCGTCGAGCCGCTCGCCCTGCGAGAACGAGAACGTGTAGGCGGCGAGGAACGACGCCGGCGGCATCCGGTACAAGGCCGTCGTGGCCGGCACGAGCAGGATGTCGCAGCGGCCTTCGCCGAGATCGTGCAGCGTCGCGAGACGCTCGGACACGAGGTCCTGGTGCGGCGAAAACGTGTCGTAAGGCAGCGTTTCCCAGTCGGGCAGCAGGCGCACGCGCGCGTCGGGCGCGAAGAAGCCGATTTCCTGCGACAGCCGCTGCGCGTCGACCGCGCTTTCGCAGACCACCGCCAGCAGCGGCATCTTCTCTCGATAGCTGAGATGGTAGCGGGCGATCAGCAGCGCGTCGGACGAACCGCGCGTGCCGTCGAAGGCGAAACGCTGGCCGGCCTTGACGAGCGCGACGGGCGAGGAGGACTGCGAGGTTGCGGCGATGTCTGGCATAAAGGAGAGAAAGCGGCTCGGGGCTCACACGACGGCCAAGTTTACGCGTCCACGGGCGTGAATGCGAAGGACGTATTATAAAATCCGTCCTTTACTTTGACCTGGCGGCATCCGCACTCGTGACTTCCCGTCTCTTCGCCCTGATCCCGTGCGCGGGCACCGGCAGCCGTTCCGGCGCCGCGATGCCCAAGCAATACCGCACTGTCGCCGGCCGCGACATGCTGCACTACTCGCTCGCCGCGTTCGACGCGTGCAGCGAATTCACGCAGACGCTAGTCGTCATCGCGCCCGACGACCAGCACTTCGACGCGCGCCGCTTCGGCAATCTGCGTTTCGCGGTGCGGCGCGTGGGCGGCGCGTCGCGCCAGGCGTCGGTGCTCAACGGTCTGCACGCGCTCGCCGAGTTCGGCGCCCACGACGACGATTGGGTGCTCGTGCACGACGCAGCCCGGCCCGGCATCACGCCGGCGCTGATCCGCACGCTGATCGGAACGCTAAAGGACGACGCGGTCGGCGGCATCATGGCGCTGCCGGTCGCCGATACATTAAAGCGTATCGACCGCGCGTCGGCCGATGGCCGCATCGCCCGTACCGAGGCACGCGACGGCTTGTGGCAGGCGCAGACCCCGCAGATGTTCCGCATCGGCATGTTGCGCGAGGCGATCCTGCGCGCGCAGGCCGACGGCCACGATCTGACCGACGAAGCGAGCGCGATCGAATGGTCGGGGCATGCGCCGAAGCTTGTGCAAGGCAGTCTGCGCAATTTCAAGGTCACGTATCCGGAAGATTTCGATCTGGCCGAGGCGATTCTGAGCCGCGCCGGCGGTTCGTGATACCTCGTATTTGCTCAATAGAAAGATTTGAGAAGGCTTTAAAGAAGCTTTAAAAGCTTCAGCACTTGAGGATGCATATGGATTTCAGAATTGGGCAAGGCTACGACGTGCATGCGCTGGTGCCGGGACGCGCGTTGATCATCGGCGGCGTGACGATTCCGTACGAGCGTGGGCTGCTCGGTCACTCGGACGCGGACGTGCTGCTGCACGCGATCACCGACGCGCTGTTCGGCGCGGCCGCGCTGGGCGATATCGGCCGCCACTTCTCCGATACCGACGCGAAGTTCGCCGGCGCCGACAGCCGCGTGCTGTTGCGCGAATGCGTGGCGCGCGTGAAGGCGGCGGATTTTGCGATCGGCAACGTCGATAGCAGCGTGATCGCGCAGGCGCCGAAGCTCGCGCCGCATATCGAAGGGATGCGCGCGAATATTGCGGCGGACCTCGGCCTGCCGATCGAGCGCGTGAACGTCAAGGCGAAGACGAACGAGAAGCTCGGGTATCTCGGCCGCGGCGAGGGCATCGAGGCGCAGGCCGCGGTGTTGCTGGTCAGGAACTGAGAGGGCTTTTTGTTTGAGTGACCGGCGGTTCCGCTTACAGCGTCGCGCCGCCGATCGTCCGATTGCTCGGACACAGTTCGTCCGTTTGCAGGCCGTCGAGGATGCGCAGCACTTCCTGGGGATTACGGCCCACGTATAGATTGTTGACCGACACGTGCTGGATCGTGTTGTCCGGATCGACGATATAGGTCGCGCGCAGCGCGACACCCGCCTCCTTGTCGCGCACGCCGAGCTGGTCGATCAGCTCGCCTTTCACGTCGCCGAACGAGTAGTGGTTGAGCCTGTCGAGCGCCTTGTCCTCGCGGCGCCACGCGAGCTTCACGTATTCATTGTCGACGCTGCCGCCGAGCAGCACTGCCTCGCGGTCCTCGAACTCCTTGACGAGCTTGCTGAAATCGACGATTTCCGTTGGGCAGATCAGCGAAAAATCCTTCGGATAGAAGTAGATGATTTTCCACTTGCCTGGAAACGATTGATCGGTGATGTATTCGAACGCCGAGACGCCGTGTTCTTCGTGATGATTGAAGCCCGGTTTCGCGGCAATGACGGTGAACGCTTCGAGTTTGTCGCCAACGGTTTTCATGCAAAGGCTCCTTCGGAAGTCGTACAAAGCGTCGTGCTTCGAATCACGACGGCGCGCCGTGTCGCGCGCCGTCGGCTCACGCGCTCTTTGCGAGCGGAAACTCGATCGTCACTTCAAGCCCAGGTCCGGGCGAGCGGTTGCGCAACCGCAGCGCGCCGCGATAACGCGCGACGAGCCGCTGCACGATCGCCATGCCGAGGCCCGTGCCGTTGGCCTGGGTGCGCGCCGAATTCACGCGATAGAACGGCCGCGTGACGAGCGCGAGCTGGTCTTCGGGAATGCCGGGGCCTTCGTCGACCACCGACAGTTCGACGCGCGAATGCGACACGCGCGTTTCGAGAATCACGTGTGGCACACCATCGCCGTCGCTAAGACCATATTTGCGGGCGTTCTCGAGCAGATTACCGACCACGCGGCGCATGTCGGTTTCATCGGCCTCGATCACCGCCGACGGAGCGAGCCGTGTGATCAGCCGCATGCTGTCCTCGCTTTGCATCCGCGCGGCGAGCTCGCTTGCGATCACCGACAGGTCGACCGGTTCCGGCACGCGCTGCACCGGACGCGCGTAGTCGAGGAAGCGGCCGATGATCATGTCCATCTGCTCGATGTCGTCGACCATCGCGTCCTTGGTGGCCTGATCGGACGGGCTCATTTCGGTTTCGAGCCGCAGCCGCGCGAGCGGCGTGCGCAGATCGTGCGAGATGCCCGCGAGCATCAGCGCGCGATCGGCCTCGAGCTGTTCGAGGTCGCGCACCATCTGGTTGAAGCTTCGATTGGTTTCGGCGGCGACGCCCATGCCGCGCTCGGGGAGCGGCTCGGGTGATTGCCCCGAGCCGACCCGGCGCGCGGCCATCGCGAGACGCGCAAAAGGCCGGTTCACCAGACTCGTGATGAACGCCGCGCCGAACAGCGACAGCGCAAGCGCAAACACGCCCCAGCCGGCCCACTGAAGGCCGGTCGCGTTATCGAGCTGATCGCGGTCGAGCGCGACCCAGTAGTCGTCGTCGTCGATCTTGAAGCTGATCCATACGCCGTTGATGTCGTTGACGCTCTGCGCGATCACGGTGTCGTCGCCGAGACGGCCGCGGATGTCGTGCTCGATCAGACGATTCAGCGATTCGTCGGGCTGGAGTTTGTATTTGTCGGTGGCTTCGCGCGGGTACACGCGCACCCCTTCATTGCTCTCCAGATCCTGCAGCAGCGCGCGCCGCAGGTCGGGATCGGAATAGAGGAGTGCGGTGCGCGTGAGTTTGACGATCGCGACGAGTTGCAAAGCCACGCGCTGCGCACGCGGCTCCCGCTCGATCACGCGAAAGCTCTGGAACCACGCGGCGAGACTGACTGCGATCAACAGCGCGATCAGCAGAAAGGTCCGCCAGAAAAGGCCGCCGAACGCGAGCGTCAGGAGGCGCCGGTCGATCCGCATGGGCCCTTCTTATCTGGAGTCAAAGACAGAAACTATATGGGACCGAAGCAGGCGCTTTGCATGGGACCAGGTGACGCACTGAAGCGCGAACTCTGATCGACAGCTAAAACGCCTACTCTGGTCGACATGAAAACGGAGCACAAACTCAGGCTGCGCCGTCGGGAATGAACACGTAGCCGAGGCCCCACACGGTCTGAATGAAGCGCGGACTGCCCGGATCCGGCTCGATCAGCTTGCGCAGACGCGAAATCTGCACGTCGAGGCTGCGGTCGAAGACTTCGTATTCGCGGCCGCGCGCGAGCTCCATCAGCTTTTCGCGCGACAGCGGCTGACGCGGATGACGGGCGAACACCTTCAGCACCGAGAATTCACCGGTGGTAAGCGGAATTTCCTGGCCGGCCTTGGTCAGCGTGCGGGTGGCGAGATTCAGTGCGAACTCACCGAACTCGAAAACCTCGGTGGTCTCGGACGGCGCGCCCGGCAACTCGGACGGCGACTGACGGCGCAGCACCGCGTGAATGCGCGCGACCAGTTCGCGCGGATTGAACGGCTTGGGCAGGTAGTCGTCGGCACCCATCTCGAGTCCGACGATGCGATCGACATCCTCACCCTTGGCCGTCAGCATGATGATCGGCGTACGGTCGTTGCTGCCGCGCAGACGGCGGCAGATCGACAGGCCGTCCTCACCGGGCAGCATCAGATCGAGCACCAGCAGATCGAAGCGCTCGCGCACCCAGAGCTTGTTCATTGACGGCGCATTTTCGGCGACGTAGACGTTAAAGCCCTGCTCACCGAGGTAGCGGCGCAGAAGATCGCGCAGGCGTGGATCGTCGTCGACGACGAGGATTTTCGAAGGGTTTTTGGTTTCCATGGTCGGCATCTTAGCGCGATTAGAAAGTGGTGCGCGGTTACACCATTTCTGGGGTTACAGTCAGTTACAAAATTTACCCGCGGTATGGCGCGACGTAAAGTATGCGCGTTTAGACTCCTTTACTGAATGCGGCTGTTCGGTGGATACTTCACTCGACAAAACTCTCGTACCCGGCTGTTACCGGGGTTTGTATACGCATCTGAGGTAGCCGGTTGCCGCGCCACGAAGGGAACAAAATGAAGGGAGGGGTTTGGCCAAATGTGCGCCTGAGCGTGATTGCACTGGCGGTTGCCGGTACGCTCGCAGGCACACTGGGCCCGACGCTCGCCCATGCGCAGCCGTCCGCGGATAGAGCGGCGAGCGAGCATGCGCCCCGCTCCGGCAATGGCAAACCCAGCCACCGCAACCCGAGCATCGATCACCCTGCTTCAGACGTGATGTTGCGTACCGCGGTTCCCCCTGACCTCGATCAACGTCGCCGAGACGGGCATATGACGCCCGAAGAGCGTCGGCTGCTGCGGCAGCACATCGAAGACGCCGTGCGCGAGTTGTACAAGCGTTGAACTCAGCGCGCGCATCGTCGCATGAGTAGTCCTGTTGCACCTTCCGCTTCCACTTCCTGATCCGCTGCTCCGTTGAGTCGCCAGCATCTGCTCGAGTTGTGACTCGTAATGGATCCGCGTTGGCGAACCATTTCAACGTGTGTGTTGAGCGTCGCGCGAAAGCTCCCGCAGCGAAGCGAAATCACCGCCTTCCGACTGGGTGTTCGAGCCGATTCCAATGCGTGCCGAGCGCATCACATGGAGGCCGGGTCAGCGTCGCGAGCAACGAATGCGGCTCGAACAGCGTTACGGACTATTACGTGCAAGCTGAGTGCGAGAGGGTCGAACATGCCTTCGCCGCCAGTCGAGTTCATGATCGGAGCGTTGCGCGCATTCGATGTCGGCTACGACGATACCTCGCGGTTCGTCGCGCCGATTCGCGCGTTCGGTCGCGGATCAGTAGCTCGACGCTGCTCGCACACAGGCAGTTCGTCGACCAACTGGTTCGCGCAACCGGCAGTGCAGGGGCGCCGCGCATGAATGGCGCGCCAGCGCTTGCCGCGAATCAGGTCCGCCCGCCGCTGCAGCGCGTCATGGCGCGCAATGGCCGGGGTGGCGTACGCTTTGACATCGCGATTTGGCTCGCGCATATGCAACGGGCGGCCCGACACGCGCCATCATGATCACGACGAGGTGCAGCATGGAACGACGCAGCTTTTTGTCGATGAGCGCGGCCGCCGGTGCATCGCTGTGGTTGTGTCGCGGGATCGGCGCAGAGGACGCGAACGCTGCGCAGTGGGGGGATGAATCGAAAGCGCCGTTCGTGCGGGGGCGTGGTTACAGCAACCTGCTGATACTGATCGAACTCAAAGGCGGCAACGACGGTTTGAACACCGTGATCCCGTTCTCCGATCCCGCGTACTACACGCTGCGCAAAAACATCGGCATCAGACGCGAACAGATGATCCAGCTCGACGAGCGCACCGCGCTGCATCCCGCGTTGCAGCTGTTGATGCCGTTGTGGCGCAGCCGGCAACTCGCGATCGTGCAGGGTGTCGGCTACGCGCAGCCGAACCTGTCGCATTTCCGGTCGATCGAGATCTGGGATACCGCGTCGCGCGCCGATCAGTATCTGCGGGACGGCTGGCTTACGCGCGCGTTCGCGATGAAGCCGGTGCCCTTCGATTTCGCTGCCGACGGCGTCGTCATCGGCAGCGCCGAAATGGGGCCGCTCGCAAATGGCGCGCGCGCGATCGCGCTGGTCAATCGCACGCCGTTCGTCGGGGCATCGCGACTCGCGACGCCGGTGCCTGAGTTGAAGACCGCGTTTCCAGGTGGCGCGTTCGGCAGTTCGATCAAAACGGCGATGCAGGTGCTGGCCGCTTCGGACAGCCGGAGGATGGTTGCGGCCGGACGCAAGCGAATGGAACCGCCGTGGAGCGGCCAGGGCGTGGCCGTGATCCGGCTAACGCTGAACGGTTTCGATACGCACCAGAACCAGCGCGGACAGCACGCCGCATTGCTTCAACACTTCGCGGAAGGGATGATGGCGATGCAGGCCGCGCTCGTCGAGTTGGGCCGCTGGAGCGATACGCTCGTGATGACGTATGCGGAGTTCGGGCGCCGTCCGCGCGAGAATGAGAGCAACGGCACCGACCACGGCACGGTGGCGCCGCACTTCGTGACGGGTGCTCGCGTGCGGGGCGGTTTGTATGGCGTATCGCCGATGCTCGCGCGGCTCGACGGAAATGGCAACCTGCCGGTCGGCGTGGATTTTCGCCACATTTATGCGACAGTGCTCGGGCCCTGGTGGGGGTTAGACGCATCGACGATTCTGCAGCAGCGGTTCGAGCCGCTGCCGTTGCTGCGGGTGTGAGCGGATGGGCGCGAATCGACGCGCCTCGCTGTCAGGCTACTTCGCGCGCCACGCGATCCATAGTTTGCGGATCGGCGTCAACGCGATGCGTTGATGCAGCACGTGATAGCCGTCGCGCTCGATTTCATCGAGCAGCGCCAACGCGAGCGCCGCGAGCGCGAGCAGCGTGCGCTGAGCGCGCCGCGCGCTGGCGGGCACCGCGGCGAGCGCGCTCTGCACGGCATCGCGCGCGCGGTGCGTCTCGAAGCGCATCAGCTCGGTGAACGCGTCGGTGTATTTGCGGTTGATCAGATCGGCGGCGGTGACGTTGTAGCGCTGCATCTCGTCGATCGGAACGTAGATGCGGCCGTGCCGCGCATCGTTGCCGGTTTCGGCGACGAACTGCGCGAGCATCAGCGCCTCGCCGAGCGGAGCCGCCCACGTCGACGCTTGCGCGGCATCGTCGGCCGATCCGGCTGCCGCAGCGCGCGACACCAGCGACGCAAAATTGCCGCCAACCCCGCGCACATAGCGGCGCAGGTTCGGATAGTCGAGATAGCGTGCCTGGTCGAGATCCATCTCGAAGCCCGCGAGCAGTTCCTGTAGAGCGGGATACTCGGCCTGCGCGTCGGGCAGGTAGGCCGCGAGCGCCTTGGACACCGGATGCGACGGCGAGCCCGCGGCGAGCGCCGCAATTTCTTTCTGCCACCACGCGAGCTTGGTGCGGCCGACCGCGGGATCGCTCGTCTCCTTGACCGTTTCCTCGAACTCGCGACGCAATGCGAAGAGCGCCGTCAACAGCGGCTGACTGGCTGCGCGCGCCTGGCGAAGCGCATAGTAGGTGCTCGATCCTGGGGGCGCCGCTTTCTGCTGGCAATAGTCGTCGAAATTCACGGGATTAGAGTGTGGGGAAGGGCTGGCGAGAAGGGCGCTGGCGTCCTTTGCGGCGCCCGTCCCGGCGAGCCGAAAATTGTAGCATCGGCGCCGCGCGCGCAGATACCGCTGGGTGCAGACAAGCGCGAATCAATCGGTTAGAATCTCGCGCTTACGCTTTCGGCCACGTTGTTTGGCGCGTCTGGAAGTGCACAGGACATCGGGCACGACGCATTGCGGCGTACCCGGCTGCGAGGGTGGCGAAATTGGTAGACGCACCAGGTTTAGGTCCTGACGCCCGCAAGGGTGTAGGGGTTCGAGTCCCCTCCCTCGCACCATTTATTGGAGTCAAGAAAAACCCCGTCAAGTCCTTGGACCGGCGGGGTTTTTTCTTTGCTGCACGGTCTCTGCAAGGCCGCAGCATTGCCCCGCGGCCTGTCATTGCGAGCACGCGACTCAGGCGCCCGGTGTTCCCGGCGCTTCCTGCGAACCCGGCAACTCCGCATGCGCGGCACCTTCGAGGAAGCGGCGCGTCGACTCGAATGCCTGCAGCATCTGGTCCGGCCACGGCGTTTGCAGCATCACGGCCTGATGATTTTCAAATGCCGACGACAGCAGTTTCGCCAGTTCCGGCGAACGAAGATGACGCAGCACGACGCTGACCGCGATTGCGGTTGCCTGGCTCGCGCCGGCGGTCTGGAGTTCCGACGCGGTGAGCGCCGCTACCTGTTTGTTGATGTCCACTGAAACGTCCCTGGATGAAAAAGAGGGTGAAGGCGCGTTGGCCAATGCTCAATTTTGACACGCGCCGCCCGATGCCGTCGGGCGGCGCTCTTCAAACATGGCCGGTTCGTCTCGCGCCATCACTCGCGCGCGTTCATCGCGCGGATCACCTTGTCGAGCGCCGCGCCGAAAGCGGCCCTTTCTTCTTCGTCGAGACAGTCGAACATATCGCCGTTCCATTTGCGCGCGATCGGCATCACCTTGCGATACAGCGCGCGGCCTTCCTGCGTCAGCGAGACCAGCACGACGCGGCCGTCTGCGGCGCTCGTCTCGCGCTGCACGAGTCCCTGCCGGATCAGCGCTTCGGCTGCGCGACTCGCCTGGCTTTTGTCCAGATTGGCATGGCGTGCCAGTTCCATGATCGAGAATGGTCCGAACGATCCCACCGACGCAATCACACGCGCTTCAGGCAGCGTTACGTCGAGCTTCGCCGCGTAGCGCGCGCTGATGCCGCGCTCGGCCAGTTTGTTCAAAACATGCAGACGATACGTGAGGAACTGCTCGAGCCCGGCTTTGGCGGAGTCCTTCATGGTCACCCCGTGATGAGTGGAACCGTCGTGGCGCTGTGATTGTTGCGGCAACCGTTTCGCGGGTCAACGCGCGCCGTATTTCAGGCGCGTCAACTGCTCGGCCTCGTTGGCGAGCAGGCGCGCTGAGTCGCGAATCGCGACGTCGAGCGTGATCGGCCCAGGCGCCGGCGAAAAGCAGCCGTTGAAGTGTTCGGCAAGACGCGGCAGTGCGGCGGGGTCGACCGCGCCGGACAGCAGCGTGGCGGGCACGCCCGCGGCTCGTGCATGCGCGCACGCGATGAAGGGCGCCTTGCCGTGCAGCGTCTGTACGTCGGAGCGGCCTTCGCCGGTGATCAGCCAGTCGGCGCCGGCGAGCGCCGCGTCGAGGCCGATTTGCCGCGCGACCGTTTCCGCGCCCGGCTCGAACTGCGCGCCGAGCATGTGCAGCGCGAAGCCGAGGCCGCCTGCCGCGCCCGCACCCGGCAGGTCCCTCGCGCTGTGGCCGAGCGCGGCTTCGAGCAGATCGGCGAAGCGCGCGAGCGCCGCGTCGATCGGTGCGACCTGTTCGGGCTTTACGCCTTTTTGCGGTCCGAAGATCGCGGTCGCGCCGTGCTCGCCGGTCAGCGGATTGTCGACGTCCGACATGCCGACGAACTGCGTGTCGGCAAGCCGCGCGTCGAGCAGCGACGCATCGACCCGGGCCACACGTGCAAGCTGCTCGGGCGTGCCTTCGAGCGCGTTGCCTTGCGCGTCGAACAGTTGCAGGCCGAGGCCGGTCAGCAGACCGGCGCCGCCGTCGTTCGTGCTGCTGCCGCCGAGCGCGACGAAAAAGCGCCGCACGCCGGCGTCGAGCAGCGCGCGAATCGCTTCACCCATGCCGCGCGTGCTGCGCGCCTCGACCGGCACGCCCATGCCCACTGGGTCTGTAATACCGACGATTTCCGCCGTCTCGATGATTGCGCTGCCGTCCGCGAGCAGGCCTGTGAGCGCCGCGCGCGTCGGGCCGGCCGCGCCGCGCACGCTGAGCGTGCGGCGCTCGCCACCGCTCGTGAGCATGGCGTCGAGCGTGCCTTCGCCGCCGTCAGCCATCGGACAAATGCGCACGCTCGCGTCGGGGCGTGCACGCTGGATGCCGGATGCGATCGCCTGCGCGACCTGTTCCGCGCTGAGCGAGCCTTTGAATGAATCGGGAGCGATGACGACGACAGGCGAGGGCGACGAATTCGGCATGGTGTCTCTGAGAGGTTTGAGTCGTTGTAAGCGGTTGCTGGAGCCGATGAAGCGACCGGCAGCTGGTGACCGGCGGTGGCGGCCCGACCGAGTGCGTTAGCTTATCAGCATGGGGACGTCGGCTGAATATGTCGAAAGGCATAGGCAGGATCGCTGCAAACCGGATAGCGAGGCCAGCGACAAATCACGCTCGCTGTGCCAAAACCACCCGAAAATGCCCCGCAAAACGCGCAGAATGCAGGGAAAACTCGATGCATTCATCGAATCCCGGCTAGGCGCGCAAATAGTTTGCTAAAATATTTGGCTCTTTGGACTCAACCGTGCTGCCGGCGGCCTGCAAGCCCGCGGCGCAGGTGCGTGATCGATGCAATCGGCGCAAATCGATGCGAAGCGACATCGACGGGCAGCACGGAGAAGATAACTGATTCGCTCGAATAATTTTAGGACGATTGAAGCCATGGCTAACGTTGTTGAAAACCTCGGCAAGCTCGAACGCCGCGTGACGATTTCCCTGCCGAAGGATGCCGTGCAGAAGGAAGTGGATTCGCGTATCCGTCAACTCGCGAAGAACGTGCGCATGCCGGGTTTCCGCCCGGGCAAGGTGCCGCTCAAGATGGTCACGCAACAGTATTCGGGCCAGGTGGAAGCCGAAGTGCTGAGCGACAAGGTCGGCAAGGAATTCTTCGACATCAGCCGCGCCGAGAACCTGCGTGTCGCGGGTCAGCCGAGCTTCGCGCCGAAGACCGACGCCGCTGAAGGCAGCTACGCGTTCGACGCGACCTTCGAGGTGTACCCGGAAGTGAAGCTGGGCGACGTCGCCACGGCTGAAATCGAGCGCACCACCACCAGCATCAGCGAAGCGGAAATCGACCGCACGCTGGACATCCTGCGCAAGCAGCGCGTGCACTTCCACGCTCGCGGCGAGGCCGGCGAGCACGGCGACGGCGGCGCGGACACGGCCGCCAAAGACGGCGACCGCGTGACGGTGGACTTCGTCGGCAAGATCGACGGTGAAGCATTCCAAGGCGGTAGCGCCGAAGACTTCGGCTTCGTCCTCGGTGAAGGCCGCATGCTGCCGGAATTCGAAAAAGCCGCGTTGGGCTTGAAGGTCGGCGAGGCGAAGGAATTCGACCTGAAGTTCCCGGACGACTACCACGGGAAGGAAGTGGCGGGCAAGACGGCGCAATTCACGATCACGATGAAAAAGATCGAATGGCCGCATCTGCCGGAAGTCGACGGCGAATTCGCGAAATCGCTCGGTATCCAGGACGGCGATCTGACCAAGATGCGCGCCGAAATCAAGGACAACCTCGAGCGCGAAGCGAAGCGCCGCACGCAAGCCATCGTCAAGAACCAGGTGATGGACGCGCTGCTGAAGATCGCGGAACTCGACGTACCGAACGCGCTGATCGAACAGGATCAGGAACGCCTCGTCGCTATGGCTCGCCAGGATCTGGAGCAGCGTGGCGTGCCGAACGCCAAGGACGCGCCGATCCCGGCTGCAATGTTCAAGGAGCAGGCCGAGCGCCGCGTCAAGCTGGGCCTCGTGCTGGCCGAGCTCGTGAAGGCGAATGAGCTGCAGGCGAAGCCGGAGCAGATTCGTGCCGAAGTCGACGAATTCGCGAAAAGCTACGAAGACCCGAAGGAAGTCGTCCGCTGGTATTATTCGAACCAGCAACGTCTTGCTGAAATGGAAGCGTACGTCGTTGAAGCCAACGTCGTCGACTTCGTCCTCAGCAAGGCCAAGGTGACGGACAAGGAAGTGAGCTTCGAGGAACTGGCAAGCGCAACGGCGCAAGCGTAAGCGTCGCTGCAACGGCGTGCCGGCTGTCGGAGCGACCGACGGCCCGCACGCCGTTTTTTTGCGCCGCGAGAGTGTGGGTGACGTACCGGATCTGTTTGTACGCGCACACAAGGACGGCACTTGAATACGGGCTCGTCGCACCAACCTGTGTCCAGCAGCTAATATTCAGAATATTTCCAGACAAGGATCCATTGCATGACCTTTCGCGCCCAAATGCTGGACACGTTGACCTCCCAGTCGTCCCGGGATCTCGAAGCGCAGGCACTCGGTCTGGTGCCGATCGTCGTGGAAACGAGCGGCCGGGGCGAGCGTTCGTATGATATCTACTCGCGTCTGCTGAAGGAACGCATTGTGTTCCTCGTAGGCGAAGTGAACGACCAGACGGCCAATCTGGTGGTTGCACAGATGCTGTTTCTCGAAAGCGAGAATCCGGACAAGGACATCTACTTCTACATCAACAGCCCGGGCGGCTCCGTGTCTGCCGGTATGGCGATCTACGATACGATGCAGTTCATTAAGCCGGACGTTTCGACCCTTTGCATGGGCCTCGCGGCAAGCATGGGCGCGTTCCTGCTCGCGGCCGGCGCGAAGGGCAAGCGCTTTGCGCTGCCGAATTCGCGCGTGA
Source organism: Paraburkholderia sp. BR14320 (assembly GCF_040948665.1). Lineage (NCBI taxonomy): Bacteria > Pseudomonadati > Pseudomonadota > Betaproteobacteria > Burkholderiales > Burkholderiaceae > Paraburkholderia > Paraburkholderia sp. BR14320. The sequence goes on along the minus strand of NZ_JBFPKG010000034.1, from coordinate 32,567 downwards.
TGATTCACCAGCCGCTCGGCGGCGCGCGCGGTCAGGCATCGGATATCGAAATCCAGGCGCGCGAAATCCTGTACCTGAAGGATCGGCTGAATCACCTGCTCGCGCACCACACCGGTCAGCCCGTCGAGCGTATCGCGCGTGACACCGACCGCGACAATTTCATGTCCGGCGATGACGCGCAGGCGTACGGCCTTGTCGACCAGGTGGCGCACAAGCGTCCTTGATCTGGTACGGTTTTGCCACGCTGTTTTGCCCACGGTCGCGGCAAAACCGTCATCGGGCCGGTGGTGAATGTTCAACTTCCGTCCGGGCGTCTGCGGCAAGCGCCGTTATCGTGCTAACTAGCCCGGCCGCGCCCAAACTGCGTGGCGGGGGCAAACGGCGTATTATGTAATCCGGTGTCCGGAGGCTCACACATCTATGGCGGACAAGAAAGGTTCTAACAGCGAAAAGCTGTTGTATTGCTCGTTTTGCGGCAAGAGCCAGCATGAGGTCAAGAAACTGATTGCTGGCCCGTCGGTGTTCATCTGCGATGAATGTATCGATCTTTGCAACGAAATCATTCGTGACGAGGCTGCAGGCGCGGGCATCGAGGCGGGCTTGTCGAAGTCCGACCTGCCGACTCCGCAGGAAATCCGCGAAATTCTCGACCAGTACGTGATCGGTCAGGAGCGCGCGAAGAAAATCCTCGCGGTCGCGGTCTACAACCATTACAAGCGTCTCAAGCATCTCGACAAGAAGGACGAAATCGAGCTGTCGAAAAGCAACATCCTGCTGATCGGCCCGACCGGCTCCGGCAAGACGCTGCTGGCGCAGACGCTCGCGCGCCTTCTGAACGTACCGTTCGTGATCGCAGACGCGACCACGCTGACGGAAGCCGGCTATGTCGGTGAAGACGTCGAGAACATCATCCAGAAGCTGCTGCAAAATTGTAACTACGAGGTGGACAAGGCCCAGCGCGGCATTGTCTACATCGACGAGATCGACAAGATCAGCCGCAAGTCCGACAACCCGTCCATCACGCGCGACGTGTCGGGCGAGGGCGTGCAGCAGGCTCTGCTGAAGCTGGTCGAAGGCACTATGGCGTCGGTGCCGCCGCAAGGTGGCCGTAAGCATCCGAACCAGGACTTCATCCAGGTCGATACGACCAACATCCTGTTCATCTGCGGCGGCGCGTTCGACGGCCTTGAAAAGGTCATCGTCGACCGTACAGAGAAGACTGGCATCGGTTTTGGCGCCAGCGTGAAGAGCAAGCAGGACCGCGATGCCGGCGAAGTGCTGCGTGAAGTGGAACCGGAAGATCTGATCAAGTTCGGCCTGATTCCAGAACTGATCGGCCGTCTGCCGGTGGTCGCCACGCTCGGCAAGCTCGACGAAGCAGCGCTGATGAAGATTCTCGTCGAACCGAAGAATGCGCTGGTCAAGCAGTATCACAAGCTCTTCAGCATGGAGCGCGTCGAACTGGAAATTCGTCCGGCCGCGCTGCAGGCCGTGGCGCGCAAGGCGATCCGCCGCAAGACCGGGGCGCGGGGCCTGCGTTCGATACTGGAACAGGCGTTGCTCGATGTGATGTACGACCTTCCGCAAATGAAAGGTGTCAGCAAGGTCATCATCGACGACAACGTTATCGACGGCGACGGCAAACCGCTGCTGATCTACGAAGACGCGCCGAAGGTCGCGGGTTCGAACTGATCGGCTTTCGAGTTCTGCAAAAAAGCCGTTCATGGCGACGTGAACGGCTTTTTCGTTTATCGTGTGGTCAGGCTGGTTGTTCTCAACTATGGAGTCACTGAATCTTCGGAGTCACTGAACTTTTCCCACACGCGGAGGCTTGCAATATTTTCTGCTGGCCTCACCTATCGAACGAACTGATTCCACTCATGGGGAAATGAAATGTCAGGAACCCAACTCCTCCCGCCGGAACGCATTACGCTGCCGCTGCTCCCGCTGCGCGACGTAGTCGTTTTCCCGCACATGGTGATTCCGCTCTTCGTAGGCCGCCCGAAGTCGATCAAGGCTCTCGAAGCAGCGATGGAAGGCGGCAAGCACATCATGCTCGTCGCCCAGAAAACGGCTGCGAAAGATGAGCCGACCGAAAAGGACATGTACGAAGTAGGGTGTATCGCCAACATCCTGCAGATGCTCAAACTGCCCGACGGTACCGTGAAGGTGCTCGTCGAAGGCTTGCAGCGCGCGAAGACGCTTTCCATCGAAGAACAGGAAACGCAGTTCTCGTGCGAAGTCATGCCGCTCGAACCCGACCACGCCGACAGCGCTGAAACCGAAGCGCTGCGTCGCGCGATCGTGTCGCAGTTCGACCAGTATGTGAAGCTGAACAAGAAGATCCCGCCGGAGATCCTCACCTCCTTGTCGGGTATCGACGAAGCCGGGCGTCTCGCGGATACGATTGCCGCGCATCTGCCGCTCAAGCTCGACCAGAAGCAACACATCCTCGAGATGTTCCCGGTGATCGAGCGGCTCGAGCATTTGCTCGCGCAACTTGAAGCCGAGATCGACATCCTGCAGGTCGAAAAGCGTATCCGTGGACGCGTGAAGCGTCAGATGGAGAAGAGCCAGCGCGAGTACTACCTGAACGAACAGGTCAAGGCGATCCAGAAGGAACTCGGCGAAGGCGAAGAAGGTGCAGATCTCGAGGAGCTCGAGAAGCGCATCACGGCCGCCCGCATGCCGAAGGAAGCGAAGAAGAAGGCCGACGCCGAGCTGAAGAAGCTCAAGCTGATGTCGCCGATGTCGGCGGAAGCGACGGTCGTGCGCAACTACATCGACACGCTGATCGGCTTGCCGTGGCGCAAGAAGAGCAAGGTCAACAACGATCTGTCGAATGCTGAGCGCGTCCTCGACGAAGACCACTTCGGTCTCGAGAAGGTGAAGGAACGCATTCTCGAGTATCTCGCAGTCCAGCAACGTGTCGACAAGGTCAAGGCGCCGATTCTGTGCCTCGTTGGGCCTCCGGGTGTGGGTAAGACTTCACTCGGCCAGTCGATCGCGCGCGCGACGAACCGCAAGTTCGTGCGCATGGCATTGGGCGGCGTGCGTGACGAAGCCGAGATTCGCGGCCACCGCCGTACGTACATCGGTTCGATGCCGGGCAAGATCCTGCAGAGCCTGACCAAGGTCGGCGTGCGCAATCCGCTCTTCCTGCTCGACGAAGTCGACAAGATGGGCCAGGATTTCCGCGGCGATCCGTCGTCGGCGCTGCTCGAAGTGCTCGATCCGGAACAGAACCATACGTTTGCCGACCACTACGTCGAGGTCGATTTCGACCTGTCGGACGTGATGTTCGTCGCGACGTCGAACTCGCTGAACATTCCGCCGCCGCTGCTCGACCGGATGGAAGTGATTCGTCTGTCTGGCTATACGGAAGACGAGAAGGTCAGCATCGCGCAGCGTTATCTGTTGCCGAAGCAGAAGAAGAACAACGGCCTCAAGGATGGCGAGGTCGATGTGACCGAATCCGCGATCCGCGACATCATTCGCTACTACACGCGTGAAGCGGGCGTGCGTTCGCTCGAGCGTGAAGTGTCGAAGATTTGCCGCAAGGTCGTGAAGATGCTTCTGCTGAAGAAGGCGGAAGGCGCGGTGAAGGTCGACGGTAGCAATCTCGACACGTTCCTCGGCGTGCGCAAGTACGACTTCGGTCTAGCCGCCAAGGAAAATCAGGTGGGCCAGGTCACGGGTCTCGCGTGGACGGAAGTGGGCGGCGATCTGCTGACTATCGAAGCGGCAGTGATGCCGGGCAAGGGCAATGTGATCCGCACGGGTTCGCTCGGCGACGTGATGAAGGAATCCGTCGAAGCGGCACGCTCGGTCGTGCGTTCCCGTTCGCGTCGTCTTGGCATCAAGGACGAAGCGTTCGACAAACAGGACATTCACATCCACGTGCCGGAAGGCGCGACGCCGAAAGATGGTCCTTCGGCTGGTATCGCGATGACGACCGCGCTGTTGTCGGTGTTGACCGGCATTCCGGTGCGCGCCGATGTCGCGATGACGGGCGAAATCACGTTGCGTGGCGAAGTCCTGCCCATCGGCGGTCTGAAGGAGAAACTGCTGGCGGCGCATCGCGGTGGCATCAAGCTGGTGCTGATTCCGGAAGAAAACGTCAAGGATTTGACGGAGATTCCGGACAACGTGAAGAACGCGATCGAAATCGTGCCCGTCCGCTGGATCGATAAGGTACTCGAACTTGCGCTCGAACGTGTGCCGCAGGCGTTGCCGGAAGAAGAGCCGAAGCCTTCGGCGCCGGTTGGTGCCGAGCCGGGCAAGGATGCCGCGACGGACGTCGTCAAGCACTAAGGTCCGAGCCGCATCAGAATGCGCTGACGTCAAACAGCAGCGCTGTTGCTCGCTGAAGTAGAAAACCCGCGGTCAAGGCCGCGGGTTTTTTTATTGCCTGCGCGACCTTGTCGCGGTGTCGGATCACCAGACTTTCCGCTGCAACATACTGTGATGAAAGTGCCGCTCTAAAATCACCTCGATCAGGCTCAACCCCGGTTGACACAAGGGTTTCGGCCGCTTCTAATGGGGCGGCCTGGCGTTAGCGCCGGCCGCGTGGCGGGAGGTGCTGGAAAGCACTGTCACGATTGCCAATAAACATTCACGGGGGTTTTGAATGAACAAAACGGAATTGATCGATCACATCGCACAGCAAGCCGACATTTCGAAGGCTGCGGCCGGCCGCGCGCTCGATGCAGTCATCGCGGGCGTCAAAAGCACGTTGAAGAAGGGCGGATCGGTCACGCTGGTCGGCTTTGGCACGTTCGCGGTCGGCAAGCGCACCGCGCGCACCGGGCGCAATCCGCGCACGGGCGCTGCGATCAAAATCAAGGCAGCAAAAGTTCCTAAATTTAGGCCTGGCAAAGCGCTGAAGGATGCGCTAAACTAACGGGCTTGCTGCTTGAGGAATTGCTTGACCCGGTTGCGTGATCCATTCATCGGGCGAGCGGTAGCAAGGCAGAAAACACATCAAGCACTGAATCACGAAACGGGTGCTTAGCTCAGTTGGTAGAGCGGCGCCCTTACAAGGCGTAGGTCGGGAGTTCGAGCCTCTCAGCACCCACCAGTTTCAGATTCGGCGGCAGTGTTTTCAGTAGCAAGAGCGCAGTAAAAGGAGTGGTAGTTCAGTCGGTTAGAATACCGGCCTGTCACGCCGGGGGTCGCGGGTTCGAGTCCCGTCCACTCCGCCAGTATCCACGAAAGGCGAACTCCGGTTCGCCTTTTTTGTTGCCCGCTGAGGTAAGATCGGGCGTTCTGTTTTTGGCATCCCTCACGCATGCTCGATTTTTTCCGCAATCACCAACGCCTGATGATGTTCATGCTCATCCTCGTCATTTTGCCGGGGTTGGGTTTTGTGGGTATTCAGGGCTTCCGCGGCTTCTTTGACGAAAGCGCAAACGTCGCGAGTGTCAACGGTCACAAGATCACCCGCGTCGAATATGACGACGCGATGCGCCAGCAGCTCGACCGGGGGCGTCAGATGCTCGGCGCGCAGTTCGACATGAAGTCGTTCGACACGCCGGAGCGCCGCCGCCAGATGCTCGACGGCATGATCGAGCAGCGTGTGCTCGCCGACGAAACGCAGCGTCTGCATCTGACCGCATCGGACGACGCGGTGCGCCGTGCGCTGCTGTCCGATCCGGTGATTTCGTCGCTGAAAAATCCCGACGGTTCGATCGACCTCGAGCGCTACAAGCAGTTGCTCGCGATGCAGGGCATGACGCCCGATCAGTACGACGAGCGCATGCGCTACAACCTCGCGATGCAACAGCTGCCCGCGAGCATCGCGGCGAGCGCGTTCACGTCGAAGACGCTTGCGCAGCACCTGACCGAGCTCGCGCAGCAGCAGCGTGAAGTGCAGGGCATCGCGTTCCATCCGCACGATTACGAGGCGAAGATCCAGCCGACCGATGCGCAACTGCAAGCGTATTACGACGCGCATCGCAACGACTTCGCGACGCCCGCTACCGCGACGATCCAGTATCTGGTGATGTCGCCGGCCACGCTGGGCGCATCGGTGCAGCCGAGCGACGCGGACCTGAAGAAATACTACGACGACAACATCGCCCACTTCCGCACCGAAGGCCAAGTGCGCGCGAGCCACATCCTGATCGCGGCACCGAAGGACACGAGCGCGGCCGACAAGGCCAAGGCGAAACAGAAGGCCGAGGAGTTGCTCGCACAGCTCAAGGCGCATCCGGATCAGTTCGCGCAGATCGCCCAGCAGAACTCGCAGGACCCGGGTTCGGCATCGAAGGGCGGCGATCTCGGTTACTTCGGCCGCGGCATGATCGCGGGCGGCCAGGCGTTCGACGACGCGGTGTTCGCGCTGAAGAAGGACGAGATCAGTGGCATCGTGCAGACGGACTTCGGCTTCCATATCATCAAGGTCACTGATGTAAAGCCGGCGGTGACGAAGTCGTTCGACGAAGTGAAAGAGCAGATCACCAGGGAGCTGAAGACGCAACTGGCGAGCAAGGCGTTCACCGACGGCTCGGAAGGCTTCGCGTCGCTGGTCTATGAAAAGGCCAAGAGTCTGCAGCCGGCCGCCGACAAGTTCAAGCTGCAGATCCAGACCGCGACGGTCACGCCGCAGCCGGACGCGAAGCTGCCGCCCGACAGCCCGCTGAACAATCCGAAGTTCCTCGCAGCCGTATTCGCGAACGACTCGGTATCGGCGCACAACAATACGCAGGCCATCGACGTCGGCAACAACACGCTGATCGCAGCGCGCGTGACCGACTACAAGCCCGCCGCCGTGCCCGCATTCGACGCGGTGAAGGACGCGGTGCGTCAGAAGGTGATCGCCGAGCAGGCGAACGAAGCGGCGCACAAGGACGGCGCTGCGAAGCTGGCCGAGTTCGAAAAATCGAAGGCGACCGCCGGTTTCTCGTCGCCGCTCAAGGTTTCGCGCAATGACGCGCAGGGCGTGCCGCCTGCCGCACTGAGCGCGATCTACAAGGTCGATGCGCAAAAGTTGCCGGCCTACGTCGGTGTCGATCTCGGCGATGACGGCTATGCGATCTATCGCGTGAATCAGATCGTGCCGCCCGCTGCCACCGACGCGCAGCATCTCGCCGTCGCGCAGCAGCAGATTGCGCAGGTGGACTCGCAGTCGCAGGCCGAGGCCTATCTGAAGGCGCTGCGCGAGCGCTCGAAGGTGCAGTTCTACGGCACGCTCGACAACGCCGCCCAGACGGCCGACCAGTAAGCCGTAGCAAGCATTCCCTGCAGGTCAAAAGAAAAGCCCCGCAATTGCGGGGCTTTTTCTATCTACGGCCAGAGCGATCGTTTCACAGACAGCCGCTGATCGCGCCGGTAGCATTGCTTGCGCCCGCGCCGGCGCCGCCTGGGCGGAAGCCGACCCACGTGCCCTTGCCGCTATACGACGGACGGACCACCGCTGCGGCGCCGTTGGGCGGTTGCTGGCCCGGGACGTAGACGTCCATGGCCTGATCGTTGGCCAGGATACTTTGCGAAACGACCTGCTGTTGTGAGCTATCCGCCCATTTCTGCGCGATGCAGGTTGCGACGGCGCGAGGCGGCTGCTGGCTTTGACCCACCGACTGAACCCCCGCGGGCGGTTGAGCCGCGCAGGCCGAGATGGCAACAGTCAAAGCGATTAACGGTAAGTATTTCAACGTTATCTCCTCAGGAGTCGCTCAAGATTGAGCCGGGTGGCACGGAACGGCCCATGTATCGAACGGCTCGGCGATCCGTGCTCCCCCAGGTTCCGGAAACAAGTCGTTAGCAGGTAGGTGTTTCAGTGCGGCGAACTTGTGCGAAGGAGTGGCTTGACAGCGGGCCACACGTTGTTGAGTAGCAGCGGCTGTGCCTGCTGCGTCGGGTGGATCTGATCGGCCTGGAACATATCCGGTTTATCCGCGATGCCGGCGAGCAAAAAAGGCACGAGCGGCAGATGGAATTCCTTCGACAGCTGGCCGTAGAGGCCGTGGAACTTTTGCGTATAGTCGGGGCCGTAATTGGGCGGCACGTACATGCCGACGAGCACGACCTTCGCATGGCCCTGCTGCGCCTGTTCGATGATCGTGCGCAGGTTGGCCTCGGTCGTCGAAAGCGGCACGCCGCGCAACGCGTCGTTGGCGCCGAGTTCGACGATCACGATGCTCGGCTTGAGCCGTTCCATCAGCGCGGGCAGACGCGCGCGCCCGCCGCTCGTCGTGTCGCCGCTGATGCTCGCATTGGCGACGCTATAATCGATGCGCTCTTCGGCCAGACGCTGACGCATCAACGCGACCCAGCCCGTATCGCGGGGCAGCCCGTACTCGGCGGAGATGCTGTCGCCGAGCACGACGATCACAGGCTTCGCGGGTTCGGGCGCATTCGCCGCATGAGCCTGCAACGGTAACCAAACCAGCGCGGCGGCCATCATGGTCGCGCCGAATGCCGCGGTCAGCGCCGCGGCACGAGGGGCGATGGCGCGCACTTTCAACCTACGCTTCACCATGCCAAACAGAACTGATCCAGTCATTGAAGTGCGGGGTTTGTGCAAGAGGGTTAAGGATGCAACGGGCGAACTGACGATTCTCGATGACATCGATCTTGCCATCGATGCCGGCAGCAGCGTGGCGATCGTCGGTGCATCCGGGTCGGGCAAGTCTACGCTGCTCGGCTTGCTCGCGGGATTGGACAGCGCGAGCGCAGGCTCGGTTCGGCTGCTCGGCCGCGAACTCGGCGATCTCGACGAAGACGGGCGCGCCGCGTTGCGCAGCGGCGCGGTTGGCTTCGTGTTCCAGTCGTTTCAATTGATGCCGCATCTGACCGCGCTCGAAAACGTCACGCTACCGCTCGAACTGCAAGGCGGCATCGGCACATGCGAGGCCGCCGCGCGTGCGCGCGAACTGCTCGAACAGGTAGGGCTCGGGCAACGCACCGGTCACTATCCGAAGTTGCTGTCGGGCGGCGAGCAGCAGCGCGTTGCGCTCGCTCGCGCGTTCGTCACCCGCCCGAAGATCCTGTTCGCCGACGAACCCACCGGCAGTCTCGACGCGGCCACTGGCCACGCGGTCATCGATCTGATGTTCGAGATGAATCGCGCACACGGCGCGACGCTCGTGCTCGTCACGCATGACATCGAACTCGCGCGGCGTTGCGATACGACGGTGACGATAGAAGCGGGGCGGCTCGCGCAATGATCTGCGCCGGATCGCGGGCTCGCGCTCGCGCACCGCCGCAACCATGTAGTCGTCGAAGCAAAAACAAAGCGGGCCGTGGCCCGCTTCGTTTTGTCTATGGCGCGCTAACGCGCACATCAAACTTCCACTCAGCGCTTCAACGCAGCCCGCGCCCGCGCGATCAACGCCGAGGTCGACGAATCATGCTTCTTCACGTCGGCACTCGCCGCACCCAGATCGGCCTCGACCACCTTGCCGAGGATCTTGCCGAGCTCGACGCCCCACTGGTCGAACGGATTGATGTTCCACACCGACGCCTGCACCAGCACCTTGTGTTCATAAAGCGCGATCAGCGCGCCGAGCGTGCGCGCGGTCAACGCGTCGAGCAGCAGCGTCGCGGTCGGGCGGTTGCCGGGGAAGGTCAGGTGCGGCGCGAGTTCCGGCTTGTCGGGGCCGGCCACCTTCTTTGCTTCCTCGAGCGTACGACCCAGCATCAGCGCTTCGCTTTGCGCGAAGCAGTTCGCGAGCAGCTTCGGATGATGGCTCGCGAGCGGATGCTCGGGCGTCAGCACTGCGATGAAATCGATCGGCACGATCGTCGGGCCCTGGTGCAGCATCTGGAAAAACGCGTGCTGACCGTTCGTGCCCGGCTCGCCCCATGTGACCGCGGAGGTCGCATAGTCGACGAATGCGCCGTCGAGACGCGCGGACTTGCCGTTGCTCTCCATTTCGAGCTGCTGCAGATACGACGGCAGAAAATGCAGCGCCTGCGAGTACGGCGCGACCAGATAGCTCTGCGAGCCGAAGAAGTTGCGATACCAGATGCCGATCATGCCGAGCAGCACCGGCAGGTTCTTTTCGAGCGGCGCGGTACGGAAGTGCTGGTCCATCTCGTTGGCGCCGGCGAGCAGCTCGTCGAACTGCAGCGGGCCGATCGCGATCATGATCGACAGACCGACGGCCGACCACAGCGAGTAGCGTCCGCCGACCCAGTCCCACATCGAAAACACGTTTTCTTTCGCGATGCCGAACTTGACGACTTCGGCCGTATTCGCCGACACGCCGACGAAGTGCTTCGCAAGCGCGCTTTCCGGGCAGCCTTTCTGGATGAAGAAGTCGCGCAGCGAACGGGCATTGGTCATCGTCTCCAGCGTCGTGAAGGTCTTCGACACGATAATCGCGAGCGTCTCCTCGGGATCGATCTGCTGCATCACGTTGTACAGATCGGCGCCGTCGACGTTCGACACGAAGTGCGTCGAGATCTCGGGCGTCGCCAGATGATGCAGCGCGTGCACGACCATCTTCGGCCCGAGATCCGAGCCGCCGATGCCGATGTTCACGACATGACGAATCCGCTTGCCGGTGTAGCCGGTCCACGCGCCGCTGCGAACCTGCTCGGCGAACGCGGCCATTTTCTTGCGCTCGGCCTGCACGTCGGCGAAGAAAGGCGCCTTCGGGTCGGTTGCGCGCAATGCCGTGTGAAGCGCGGCGCGGCCTTCGGTCGGGTTGACGACTTCGCCCGCGAACATCGCGTCGCGGCGCTTTTCGACGCCGGCTTCGCGCGCGAGTTGCACGAGCAGTTGCAGGGTTTCGTCGGTGATGCGGTGCTTCGAGAAATCGGCTGCGAGACCGCCGCCCGCGAACGTGAAGCGCTCGGCGCGCGTGGGAGCGGGATCGTTCTCGGGGGCGAACCAGTCGCGCAGATGCGCATCGCGAATCTTGTCGTAATGCGTCTGCAGCGAGGACCAGGAGGGGAGCGAGTTCTGGGTCATAGCGTCCGTCTAACCAAGGGGCACGAAGGAAGGCGCGCGCATGAAGCACGGCCGAGAATGATGCGGCGATTCAGTCAGAGCGATGCCACGCGGACCGGTTCGCGAGCGGGTGCCGACGATACTTCGCGAAGCCGGTGAACTTCGCGAAAACGCGAGGCGGCGCACGCGCCCGCTGGAGTATCGCCGCGACCCGCGACATCGATCCGACGCGCGGCGCAGGCAATCAGTATAGCGGGGATGCGTGGCGGGCAGCAGTGCGTTGCGCGCGCTCGCAATGATTGGGATCGCGATGTTTCACCGGTGTGAAAGAGCGAGGCGAACGAGCCGCGCACGACCCGTCCGTCAGGCAGGCGTCGCCGAATAGAACAGCCGGTTCAGTAGGGTGCGCACCATCGGCGCCAGCTCGCCGGCCGTCAAACCCGCGGGACCTTGGCCCTGCGCGGTCAGCGTATCGGCGGCGAGGCCGTGCAGATAGACGCCCGCGAGCGCCGCCTCGAAGCGTGGCAGGTGCTGCGCGAGGAGCGCGCCGATGATGCCGCCGAGCACGTCGCCGGTGCCGCCCGTCGCGAGCGCGGCGTTGCCGGTTGGATTCAGCGCGAGGCGGCCGTCGGGCGCGGCGATGATCGTGCCGACGCCTTTCAGCACGACGACGCACGCAAAACGCGCCGCGAGCGCACGGGCGGCCGCGAGACGGTCGCGCTGCACGCTCGCCGCATCGCTGCCGAGCAGGCGCGCCGCTTCGAGCGGATGCGGCGTCAGGATGCACGGATCGCCCTGCACGCCGCGCGCGGTGACTTCGGCGGCGAGCGCGGGATCTTTGGCGATCAGGTTCAGCGCGTCGGCATCGAACAGCTTGGGCACGTCGAGCGGCAGCACGTCGTGCAGTACGCGCGTCGCGCGTTCGCCATGCCCCATGCCGCAGCCGATCGCGAGCGCATCCATCGAATCGAGCGGCAGCGTGTCGATCGGATGCAGCATCAGTTCCGGGTGCGGCGGATCGTAGGGCGGGGCGCCTGCGCCGAGCGGCGCGTCATGAACCTTGCCCGCGCCGCGGTATAGCGCCGCGCGCGCCGCGAGGATCGGCGCGCCGCACATGCCGGTGTCGCCGCCGACCACCGCGAGGCTGCCGAAGGTGCCCTTGTTGGTCGCGAAGGTGCGCGGGGGCATGAACGGGCCGAAGAGGTCGGGGGCGCTGAGCTGGATCGCGGCGCGGGGGGCGCCTGGGGCAGCGTCCTGGCCACCGCCGCCGCCGTTGATTCCTGCGGTGAGCCCGATCGGTGCGACGGTCACCCGCCCGGTCAGGTCGCGGCCCTGCGCGGTGAAAAGCCCCGGTTTCGCGCCGATGAACGTGATCGTGTGGGTCGCATGGACCACCGCCGCGCCATTGCCGCCGATCACCGCGCCGGTGTCGCTGTCGAGCCCGCTGGGCACATCGAGCGCGAGTACCGCGCCTTGGGTCGGGCGCGTCTTCGTGCGTTGCGACAATTGCCGCGCGAGCGTCGCGAATACGCCGTCGAGCGGCCGCGCGAGACCGATGCCGAACATGCCATCGACGAGCCAGCCATAGCCGTCGAGCGAGGCGGGCGGCGCAGTGTCGATCGGCACGCCGGCGGCGCGTGCGGCGTCGAGCGCCCAGCGCGCGTCGGCCGGCTTCACTTCGACCGGCATGCAGACTTCGACGGCGATGCCGGCCTTGTGCAGCTCCGTTGCGACGACCAGCGCGTCGCCGCCATTGTTGCCGGGGCCGGCGACCAGCCACGCGCGCTGCTGCGCTTTCGTCACCGAGGTATCCGCGGCGATCCGTTCGAGCAGCCAGCGCGCGGCCGCGTGACCGGCGCGCGCCATCAGCGTGTGCTCGGGCAGGGCCGCGGTGGCCTGGGATTCGGCGATGCGCAGGTCGGTCAGCGTCAGCAGCGGCAGCGCAAGCGGCTGCGGGTCGCTGAGTGGGGCGGTGAGCGGATCGAAAAGGGTGAGCAGCGAGTTTTCGGCGTCTGTCATGGCGAAACCTGGCGGTGCGCCCGCGGCACGGCGGGCAGACTTGGGAATCGCTATGGTAGTGCCGATAGGCGCGCGGCGTGCGGCTGTTTCGGTGTTGGCGGTGGGAGTGGCGCGATGAGCGCGCCGTGTCGACAGCGGGCTGTCAGCCCGCCATCCCCGCGCGGAAGAGCGCGAAACCTTACTGGAACCGCTCCGGCCGCAACGCCGCGAGCGTGTCTGGCGGCAACGTCGGTGTCTGCCCCGACATCAGCTCTGCAACGAGCTTGCCCGCGCCGCAGGCGAGGCCCCAGCCGGCCGGGCCATGCCCGACGTTGACGAACAGGCGCGGATGCAGCGCGTTGCCGATCACCGGCAAGCCGTCCGGCGACAGCAGTTTCACGCCTTCCCACGGCAGCGCCGCCGAAATGCGCGCGGCGCCCGGAATCCAGTCGTGCGTCGCCTGACCGAGCATCGCGAGCGCCTCCTTGGTCAGCGCTTCGCCGAGCGGCTTGTCGATCTGGCTCGCGCTTTGCAGCACCGCACCGCCCGCGATCCGCAGCCGATGGTTCATCCGGCTGATGCCGATGCGCTTGACCGCATCGACGATCGCGACATGCGGCGCGCATTCCTCGTGCGCGATCGGCGCGACCAGCGAATGCAGCCGCAGCGGGTGCAGCGGCAGCTTGAGTCCCGCGCGTTCGAGCAGCGCCAGGCTGCCATAACCGGCCGCGACCACGACCGCGTCGGCCTGGACCACGTCGATTTCGCGCGAGCGGGGCGCGCCGTCGCGCGGCGCGAGTTCGACCGCCGCACGCTGATTTTCGAGCCGGATGCCGGTCACCTCGCAGTTCGGCATGAACTGCACGCCGCCCTGGGCGTCGAGCACCTGTTTGACGAGCTTGGTGAAAAGCGGACAGTTCGCGGTGCGCTCATGCTCGAACAGCACGCCGCCGGCGAATTCAGGATCTGTGGGCACCGCATGCTCGAACGCCGCGCATTCGGCCGGGCTCATCACGTGATGCGGCACTTCGAACTGGCCCAACAGATCGAGCGCAGCGGCGCTCAATTCCCATTCGTGCGCGCTGCGCACGAGGTACAAGAGACCGCTCGCCTGTTCGAATTCGAGGCCGAAGCGGGCTTCCACGTCGGCCATCGCCTCGCGCGACGATTCGATCAGCGGCCGCAACAGCGCGTACTGGCGCGCGAACGCCGCGGGTTCCTGCCATGCTCCGAGCTGCTTGATGAACTGCCGCGCGGCGCCGTTGAAGCCGGTCTTGCTGATCACGCCATTTTTCGCGTTGTAGCGGCTCGCCATGAAGGTCGGGCCGAACCAGACGTCGAGCGGCGTCGGCAGCACGCTGCCGCCTTGTCCGTAGGTGGCGCCTTGCGCGACGGTCGCGTGACGCTCGACGACGCATACCCGATGGCCGGCCGCGCGCAGCTGATAAGCGGTGGCGACGCCCGCTACCCCGCCGCCAATGACGATGACATCCATGTTCTGATTCGATGTGCCGACGGGCGGCTCGCGCGCGTTCCCGCTGGCTGTGACATGCGGCGCGCCGCAGGGTGAAGCCCATGCCGCGTGCGCCGATCTGGTGAAACGCGAATGATAGCAGTCAAAGCACCCGCGCGGCGACGCGACGGGCACTCCAGCGACGCCTCGCGCGCGCAGATGCAGCCCGCCGGCGCGACACCCCGGAGCCCGCTGGAAGCCCGTTCCCGGGGTATAATCTCGGACTTCCTTTCCGCCTCACGTCGCCTGCATGCGCGGCTCCCCGGCATCAATGAGCGACGCAACGTCAAGTCCCATGGCCCACTTCTCGTGTTTCCCCGGCGCTTCGGCCCTTTCCGATTTCCGTCAAACCCGCCTGCTCGAAACGCTCACGCGCATCGACCCGAATATCACCGGCGTGCGCGGGCAGTATCTGCACTTCGTCAATGCCCAGACCGAACTGTCCGCTGAAGACAGCGCGAAGATCGAGGCGCTGATGCACTACGGCGATCCGTTCGAAGCAGGCAAGGAGCGTGGCGCGGTCGAAACCTTCCTCGTGGTGCCGCGCTTCGGCACCGTGTCGCCGTGGGCCAGCAAGGCAACCGACATCGCGCATCATTGCGGTCTCACGCACGTGCGCCGCATCGAGCGCGGCGTCGAATATTCGGTGACGCTGAAAAGCGGCCTGCTCGGCGGCAAGAAGACGCTGTCCGACGAAGCGCGCGCGGCCGTCGCCGCCGCGCTGCACGACCGCATGACGGAGAGCGTCGCGCCGTCGCGCGACCATGCGCTGCATCTGTTCGACGAACTGCCGGCCAGGCCGCTGCAAACGGTCGACGTGCTCGCGAGCGGCCGCACCGCGCTAGAAACCGCCAATGTGGAACTGGGCCTCGCACTCGCCGACGACGAAATCGACTACCTGGTCGACGCATTCACGAAACTCGAGCGCAATCCGACCGACGTCGAACTGATGATGTTCGCGCAGGCCAACAGCGAGCACTGCCGCCACAAGATCTTCAACGCGGACTGGACGATCGACGGCGAGAAGCAGGACATGTCGCTGTTCAACATGATCCGCAACACCGAGAAACTCAACCCGCAGGGCACCATCGTCGCGTATTCGGATAACTCGGCGATCATGGTCGGCGGCATGGCCGAGCGCTGGTTCCCGCGCACGCCGGCCGCGCTCGGCGCGAGCGAATTGCCCGAGCACTATGGCCGCAGCGTCGAGCTCACGCACACGCTGATGAAGGTCGAAACGCACAACCACCCAACGGCGATCTCGCCGTTCCCGGGCGCCGCGACCGGCGCGGGCGGCGAAATCCGCGACGAAGGCGCGACCGGCCGCGGCGCGCGTCCGAAGGCGGGTCTCACGGGCTTCACGGTATCGAACCTCGAATTGCCGGACGGCGTCGAGGCGTGGGAAAACGCGCGCGACTCGGCGCAGCCGCTCGCGCAGCGCAATCCCGCCGACCAGCACGAAGCGTACGGCCGCCCGGACCGTATCGCGTCGCCGCTGCAGATCATGATCGACGGCCCGCTCGGCGGCGCCGCGTTCAACAACGAATTCGGCCGGCCGAACCTCGGCGGCTACTTCCGCACCTACGAGCAGAACGTCGCGGGTCTCGTGCGCGGCTATCACAAGCCGATCATGATCGCGGGCGGCATCGGCAATATCTCCGACCAGCACACGCACAAGCATGATCTGCCGGAAGGCTCGCTGCTGATTCAGATCGGCGGTCCGGGCATGCGCATCGGCATGGGCGGCGGCGCCGCGAGCTCGATGGCGACCGGCACCAACACCGCTGAACTCGACTTCGACTCGGTGCAGCGCGGCAACCCGGAAATCGAGCGGCGCGCGCAGGAAGTGATCAACGCGTGCTGGCAGCTCGGCGACAAGAACCCGATCCTCAGCATTCACGACGTCGGCGCGGGCGGTCTGTCGAACGCATTCCCCGAAGTGGTCGACGGTGCGGGCAAGGGCGCACGGTTCGAACTGCGCAAGATCCAGCTCGAAGAAAGCGGCCTGTCGCCGCGCGAAATCTGGTCGAACGAAGCGCAGGAGCGCTACGTGCTGGCCATTTCGCCGGCCGATCTGCCGGTGTTCGAGGCGATGTGCAAGCGCGAGCGCTGCCCGTTCGCGGTGATCGGCACGGCCACCGCCGAGCGTCAGCTGAAACTGATCGATGCCGAGCAGAACGAAGCCGCGCACCAGCCGGTCGACATGCCGATGGAAGTGCTGCTCGGCAAGCCGCCGCGTATGCACCGCGACGTGAAGCGCGTCGAGCGCAAGCTCGAACCGGTCGACGTGACCGGCCTCGCGCTGCAAGAGGTCGCGCAGAGCGTGCTGCGTCACCCGACGGTTGCGAGCAAGTCGTTCCTGATCACGATCGGCGACCGTTCGGTCGGCGGCACGACCGCACGCGACCAGATGGTCGGCCCGTGGCAGGTGCCGGTGGCCGACGTCGCGATCACGACGATGGACTACGCGGGCTTCAGCGGCGAAGCGATGACGATGGCCGAGCGCACGCCGCTCGCCGTCATCAACGCGCCGGCCTCGGGCCGCATGGCGGTCGGTGAGGCGATCACCAACATCGCGGCGGCGCCGATCGCGTCGCTCGACAAGCTGAAGCTGTCGGCCAACTGGATGGCCGCGTGCGGCGCACCGGGCGAAGACGCGGCGCTCTACGACACGGTCAGGGCGATCGGTATGGAACTGTGCCCGGCGCTCGGTATCGGCATTCCGGTCGGCAAGGATTCGCTGTCGATGCGCACGCGCTGGGAAGACAGCGGCGTAGCGAAGGAAGTGGTCGCGCCCGTGTCGCTGATCATCTCGGCTTTCGCTCCGGTCGAAGACGTCCGCAAGCATCTGACGCCGCAATTGCAGCGCGTGAGCGAAGTCGGCGAGACGGTGCTGATCGCGATCGACCTCGGCCGCGGCAAGCAGCGTCTGGGCGGCAGCATCCTCGCGCAGGTCACGCAGCAGGTCGGCGATACGGTGCCGGACGTCGACGATCCGGAAGATCTGAAGCGCTTCTTCAACGCGATCCAGGCGCTCAATAGCGACGGCAAGCTGCTCGCGTACCACGACCGCTCGGACGGCGGCCTGTGGGCGACGGTCTGCGAAATGGCGTTCGCGGGTCACGCGGGTGTGTCGCTGAACGTCGACATGCTGGTGCTCGACGCGAATCACGAATCCGATTACGGCGACGCGAAGGACTGGGCAAAGCAGACCAGCGGCCGCCGCGAAGACCGCACGCTGCGCGCGCTCTTCAACGAAGAGCTCGGCGCCGTCGTGCAGGTGCGCACGGCCGATCGCGACGCGGTGCTCGCCGCATTGCGCGAACATGGTCTGTCGGCGTGTTCGCACGTGATCGGCAAGACCAACGAGCGCGACGTGATCGAGATCTATCGCGACGCAAAGAAGGTCTACGAAGCGCCGCGCACCGAACTGCATCGCACGTGGAGCGAAGTGAGCTGGCGCATCGCCCGTCTGCGCGACAACCCCGCTTGCGCCGACGCCGAATACGATTCGCTGCTCGATGCGGCCGACCCGGGCATCACGCCGGTGCTGAGCTTCGATCCGGCGGAAGACGTGGCCGCGCCGTTCGTCGGCAAGGGCGCGCGTCCGCGCGTCGCGATCCTGCGCGAGCAGGGCGTGAACTCGCATCTGGAGACAGCCTATGCCTTTGATCGCGCCGGCTTCGATGCTCACGACGTGCACATGAGCGACCTGCTCGCGGGCCGCGCGAACCTCGCCGATTTCGCGGGCGCGGTCGCCTGCGGCGGGTTCTCGTACGGCGACACGCTGGGTGCCGGCGAAGGCTGGGCGAAGACGATCCGCTTCAACGCGCAACTGGCCGACATGTTCGCCGCGTTCTTCGGCCGTGAAGACACGTTCGCGCTCGGCATCTGCAACGGCTGCCAGATGATGAGCAGTCTCGCGTCGATGATCCCCGGCGCCGAAGCGTGGCCGAAGTTCACGCGCAACAAGTCGGAGAAGTTCGAGGCGCGCTTCTCGCTCGTCGAAGTGCAGGCATCGCCGTCGCTGTTTTTTGCGGGCATGGAAGGCTCGCGCATTCCGGTCGCCGTCGCGCACGGCGAAGGTTTTGCGGACTTCTCGCAGCAGGGCGACAAGTCGAAGGTCGCGGTTTCGATGCGCTACGTCGATCACCGTGGTCAGGCCACCGAGCAGTATCCGTTCAACCCGAACGGTTCGCCCGAGGGCATCACGTCGGTCACGACGGCAGACGGCCGCTTCACGGTGCTGATGCCGCACACGGAGCGCGTGCATCGCGCTGTGCAGATGAGCTGGCATCCGCAGGGCTGGGGCGAGATCGGCACGGACGCGAGCCCGTGGCTGCGTGTGTTCCAGAACGCACGTCGCTGGCTCGGTTGATGAGTCGAGGGGGCTGCCGCCTGCGTGCGGCGGCCTCTGTTTGCGGCGGCAGCACGTTGACGCCCCGCAAGTCTCACAGCAACAAAAAAGCCGCCCACGGGCGGCTTTTTTGCGTTCCAGCTTCTTCAGAGCCAGGAGACGGCGGACTGTCCAAAGACGATCCGCCCGCTGACACTCACTGAATCTTCGCGCTCTTGCGCAGATTCTCTTCGAATGCCTGCAGCTTTTCCTGCTGGATCTGCTGCACGATCTGCGCACGCACCTGCTCGAGCGGCGGCGGCGTGACGGCGCGGATGTCATCCACACGGATGATGTGCCAGCCGAATTGCGTATGCACCGGCGTGTCGGTCATCTGGCCTTTCTGCAGATGGGTGGCCGCGTCCGCGAATTCAGGCACGTAGGCCTTCGGGTCCGACCAGTCGAGGTCGCCGCCGTTCTTGCCCGATCCCGGGTCCTTCGAGTACTGCTTGGCGAGATCTTCGAAGCTTGCGCCGGCCTTGATCTTGGCGATCAGGTCCTTCGCCTGCTGCTCGTTGTCGACGAGGATATGGTGCAGGTGATATTCCTTGCCGCCCGCTTCCTTGACGAGCGCGTTGTAGCGCGCGGTGACTTCGGCGTCGGTCGGCTGGTTGTTCTTCACGAAATCTTCGATCAGCGCGCGCAGCACGACGGTTTGCTGTGCGACCGCGATTTGCGCCTTGATGTCCGGACGGTTCGGCAGCCCGCGACGCAGGGCTTCCTGCATCAGAATTTCGCGATTCACGAGCTCTTCGCGCACGGCCTGCTGCAGCTGCGGCGTGTCCTGCTGGCCCTGGTGAACCAGTTGTTGGATCAACGCATCGGCGCGCGACTTCGGAATCGGCGTACCGTTCACGACGGCGATGTTCTGTGCGAATGCAGGTGCGGCCGCGAACGCAGCCAGCAATACCCAGAGGCGGGTTTTCTTCAAGGTCATCGAAAGGTTCCTAGCGGGGCAACAAAGCAAATTCTTCGGGCGTGTACGCCGTGATGGCAAGGGCATGAATGCCGCGCTGCATGGCATCGGCCAGCGCATCATACACCATGCGATGCCTTGCCACGCGGGGCTTGCCGGCAAACGCGACGGCCACGATAGTGACGCTGAAATGACCGCCAGCCGCGGCACCTGCATGGCCCGCGTGCTGCGCGCTGTCGTCGGTGATGCTGATCGACTCGACGGGTGCGAGCGCGGCCGCGAGGCGCGCCTCGATCAGCGCGGCGCGCTCGGCGGTGGTCGCGTGCATGAACAGGTCGCTCATGTCATTCCTCCTTCATGTACTTCGACAGCCACAGGCTCTGTCCGACGATGAACACGAGCAGGCACCCGGTCGCGCCGAACAGCTTGAAATTGACCCACTGATCGGTCGTGTAGTGATACGCGACGAACAGGTTCAGAAGACCGAGCAGCACGAAAAACACCGCCCAGATCAGGTTCAGCTTGCCCCAGATCGCGTGCGGCAGCGTGATCTGCTTGCCCATCATCGCTTCGATCAGATTCTTGTTGAAGCCGAGCTGCGACACGATCAAAGCGACGGAAAACGCCCAGTACAGCACGGTCGGCTTCCATTTGATGAAGGTGTCGTTGTGCAGCACGAGCGTCGCACCACCGAATACCACGACGACGCCGAGGCTCACCCACAGCATCGGGTCGACCTTGCGGTGGCGGAACGCCACCCACGCGATCTGCACCAGCGTGGCGACGATCGCCACTGCCGTCGCCGTGAAAATGCCCCAGATCTTGAAGGCGACGAAGAACAGGATGATCGGGAACAGATCGAACAGGAATTTCATTATCTGGTCGGGAAGTGGGAGAGTGAGTCGAACGGTGAGTCGAACATTGATGCGCGCCCGCCTGGCGCGCAAGGTGCGCGGCGCCCGCCGACGAGCGGGAGTACCGCATTGAAAGGGCGCCGCGCGCGGTTTTGCGCCGCGGCGCCCGAAGCGGGCAAGGCTGCTGCCGCGCCGCGTTACTTGGGCTCGAATTGTAACGCAGCCGAATTGATGCAGTAGCGCAGACCGGTCGGCGCCGGTCCGTCCTCGAACACGTGGCCCAGATGCGCGCCGCAGTTCTTGCACTGCACCTCGATGCGCAGCATGCCGTGCGAGCGGTCGGTCTTCTCGGCGATCACCTCGCCGTTGATCGGCCGGAAATAGCTCGGCCAGCCGCAGCCGGCGTCGAACTTGGTGTCCGATTCGAACAGCGGCGTGCCGCAGCACACGCAGTCGTAGACGCCGCGTTCCCAGTGATCGTTGTAGCGGCCCGTGAACGGGCGCTCGGTGGCCGCGTGGCGGGTCACCTGGTATTCGATGTCGGACAGCTCCTTGCGCCACTCGGCGTCGCTTTTCTGGACGGCTGGGGCGTCATGCTTGAGATCGTCGGGGTTGCTCATGGTCGGGTTCCTGTCTCGGGTTTGTACCGGTGTTTTCTGGCGGGATGGCCGCGGCGATTGAACCGCGCCGGCGCGTCATGACGAACAGCTCACTTCGAGCGAGCTCGCCCAGTCGGGCGGCAGACCCGCATACGTCGCGTATTCGGGCTGCTCGTCGAACGGGCGACGCAGCACGGCCGCGAGCCGTTCCACCTCGGAGAAATCCTTCTCCCTCGCACGCTGGATCGCCGTTTCCGCCAGATGGTTGCGAAGTACGAATTTGGGGTTCACACGGTTCATTGCAATGGCGCGCGCAGCGTCGTCGCGTGACTCAACGGCGAGCCGCGCGCGGTAGTCGTTCGCCCATGCGTCGAAGGCGGCGCGATCGAGGAACAGATCGCGTACCGGCGCATCGCCGCTCGCATCGTGTTTCGACAGGCGCGCGAGATTGCGGAACGTCAGCGTGAAATCGGCGCGGTTCGTGTGCATCGCTTCGAACAGCCGGTTCACGAGCGCGTCGTCGCCGTCGCGCGCCTGTTCGAGGCCGAGCTTCGCGCGCATGCGGTTTTCGAGCGCCGGCGCGAAGCGCTCCTTGAAGCCGGCGAGCACATGCTGCGCTTCTTCGACCGCCTTGTCGGCGCGCACGCTTTCGTCATGCTTTTCGCCGAACAACGGCAGCAATCCCTGCGCGAGGCAAAAGAGGTTCCAGTACGCGATTTGCGGCTGCAGCCGGTAGGCATAACGCCCCTGGGTATCGGAGTGATTGCAGATGTGGCTGGCATCGAAGCCATCCATGAAACCGAACGGGCCGTAGTCGATCGTCAGGCCCAGAATCGACATGTTGTCGGTATTCATCACGCCGTGACAGAAACCGACCGCCTGCCAGTCGACCATCAGATCGGCGGTAGAGCGTACCGCTTCGGCGAGCAGCGCCAGATACGGATCGTCGGCCTCCCTGCAATGCGGATAGAAGCGTTCGATCACATGATCGGCCAGCGCGCGCAACGCGTCGACCCGATCGTTCGCATAGAAGTGCTCGAAGTGTCCGAAGCGCACGAAGCTCGGCGCGACGCGCGTGACCACCGCGGCGGTTTCGATCGTCTCGCGCCGCACCGGCTGGTCGGAGCCTATCACGCACAACGCGCGCGTGGTCGGAATGCCGAGATGATGCATCGCCTCGGAGCACAGATATTCGCGGATCGACGAGCGCAGCACCGCGCGGCCGTCGCCCATGCGCGAATAAGGCGTGCGGCCCGCGCCTTTGAGCTGCAGCTCGTTGCGCTCGCCGTCGTGTTCCAGCTCGCCCAGCGTGAGCGCGCGGCCGTCGCCGAGCTGGCCGGCCCACACGCCGAATTGATGGCCCGAGTACACCGACGCATAAGGCAGTGCGTCGGCCGGCCAGTCGCGCGTCGCATTGCCGCAGAACAGCTCGAGGAAGCCCGGCTCGCGTTCGATGCCCTCGGGCATCCCGAGCCGCGCGGCGGTGTCGGCCGAGAAGCCGACGAGGTAGGGTGCGTCGAGCGGCGCGGCGGGCAGCCGCGTGAAGAAGGTGCCGCCGAGCCGCGCGAACGCGTTGGCTGGGGGAGTGGCGAGTGTGTTGGAAAGATCCGTCAATGCTGCGGATAACCCTGCAAAGCTTGGGGAAAACGACATGTTGAGCGCCTCTGGATTAGCCGATATTGTAAGTCCGCGCCCGCGGCGGTGCTGGGCGGCCGGCTACATCGTTCGGACCATGCTGCGTACGACGCCGCCACGATCGTGCACCTCGCGCTGTTCGGCGCGCTATCCGTTTCACGACCATATATTCGACGAACCCGACCGCAACCCCATCGACACACTAACGAGCCGAGGAGACCCCGCCTTATGACGACGCCGCTGCTGGGCCAGATGATGGACGTGCCGCTCACCGTATCATCGTTGCTCGCGCATGCCGCGCGCCATTTCGGCAGCACCGAGATCGTGTCGCGGCGCATCGAAGGCGACCTGCATCGCTACACCTACCGCGATTGCGAGAAGCGCGCGAAGCAACTCGCGCAGGCGCTCATCGCGCTCGGCGTCGAACCGGGCGACCGGGTCGCGACGCTCGCGTGGAACGGCTACCGGCATCTCGAAGCGTATTACGGCACCACCGGGTTCGGCGCCGTGTGTCACACCATCAATCCGCGCCTTTTCCCCGATCAGATCGCCTACATCATCAATCACGCCGACGATGCGTACGTGCTGTTCGACACGACGTTCGCGGCGCTGGTCGACACGCTCGCGCCGCAGTGCCCGCGCGTGCGCGGCTGGATCGCACTGTGCGATGAAGCGCATCGGCCGCCGATGCAAACGTCGGTGCTGTGCTACGAAACGCTGATGGACGGGCAGGACGGCGTGTTCGACTGGCCCGCGCTCGACGAGCAGCAGGCGTCGTACCTCTGCTATACGTCGGGCACGACTGGCAATCCGAAAGGCGCGCTGTACACGCATCGCTCGACGGTGCTGCATGCGTTCGGCGCGGCGTTGCCCGACTCGATGAGCCTATCGGCGCGCGACTCGGTGCTGCCGATCGTGCCGATGTTCCACGTCAACGCGTGGGGCCTCGCGCATGCGGGGCCGCTGACCGGCGCGAAGCTCGTGTTCCCCGGCAAGGATCTCGACGGCAAGTCGCTGTACGAACTGATGGAGAGCGAACGCGTCACGTGCTCGGCCGGCGTGCCGACCGTGTGGCTCGGTCTGCTGAACCACCTGCGCGAAACCGGAGCGAAGTTTTCGTCGCTCGAGCGCACCGTGATCGGCGGCTCCGCCTGTCCGCCCGCGATGCTGCGGGTGCTCGAGGACGACTACGGCGTGCAGGTGATCCATGCATGGGGCATGACGGAGATGTCGCCGCTCGGTACCTTGTCGAAGCTGAACTGGGAGCAGAGCCAGCGGCCGCTCGCCGAGCAGCGCAAGCTGCTCGAAAAGCAGGGCCATGTGATCTATGGCGTGGACATGAAGATCGTCGGCGAGGATGGCCGCGAGCTGCCGTGGGACGGCGTTGCGTTCGGCGATCTGCACGTGCGCGGGCCGTGGGTCATCGACCGGTATTTCCGCAAGGAAGATTCGCCGCTCATCGACGGCTGGTTTCCGACCGGCGACGTCGCGACGATCGACCCCGACAGCTTCCTGCACATCACCGACCGCTCGAAGGACGTGATCAAGTCGGGCGGCGAATGGATCAGTTCGATCGAACTCGAAAACGTCGCAATCGCGCATCCGGCGGTCGCGGAAGCCGCGTGCATCGCATGCGCGCATCCGAAGTGGACCGAGCGGCCGCTGCTCGTCGTCGTCAAACGCGCGGGGCACGACGTCACGCGCGACGAACTGCTGGCGTTCTACGACGGCAAAGTGGCGAAGTGGTGGATTCCCGACGACGTCGTGTTCGTCGACGAACTGCCGCACACGGCGACCGGCAAGCTGCAGAAGCTCAAGTTGCGCGACCTGTTCCGCGACCACGTGCTGCCGTCCGCGCTCGAAGACAGCCGCGACTGTCCACTGACCACCGAGGCCCAGGGGAAACCCCGTTCGATAATAAATTGAACGTTCGTGCTTTTTCGGTGTATTCTGCGCGCTGACACCCGGACCGTCGCTTGAGAAAGTCTGACAATAGTCAGGCTCGATGAACCGGACAGGCGGCGCATCATGCGCCGCCTCAATGAATGCATGGATCGCACGGAGGCACGCAGATGGCAGTGGACTACACAACTCATGACGGCGTGGCCGTTCTCACGCTGAACAATCCGCCCGTCAATGGGCTCGGTCTGTCGACGCGGGCGGGGATCGTCGAAGGGCTCGATCGCGCGCAGAACGACTCGGCCATCAAGGCCATCGTGCTGACCGGCGCGGGCAAGGCCTTCTCGGGCGGCGCCGACATCACCGAATTCAATACGCCGAAGGCGACCCAGGAGCCGACGCTCGCGACCGTCATCAAGGCCGTCGAAGGCAGCGCGAAGCCGGTCGTCGCGGCGATTCACAGTGTCGCGATGGGCGGCGGCCTCGAGCTTGCGCTCGGCGCGCATTACCGCGTCGCCGCGGCCGGCGCGCAGATCGCGCTGCCCGAAGTGAAGCTCGGCATCCTGCCGGGCGCTGGCGGCACGCAACGTCTGCCGCGCGCGATCGGCCTCGAAGCGTCGCTGAACATGATCGTGTCGGGCGCGCCGGTGCTGTCGGAAAAGCTCGCCGATTCGGGGCTGTTCGACGAACTCGTCGCGAATCCCGCCGAACTGGCCGAAGCCGCGCTCGCGTTCGCGCGCAAGGTCGGCGCCCAAACGGGCCCGCATCCGAAGGTGCGAGACCGCAAGATCGAACATCCGAACGCGCCCGGTTTCATCCAGTTCGCGCGCAATAGCGTCGCGGCCATCGCGAAGAACTTCCCGGCGCCACATAAATGCATCGACGCGGTCGAGGCCGGTGTGAAGGATGGCTTCGACAAGGGCCTCGCATTCGAGCGCGAATGCTTCATCGCGCTCGTGCAGACGCCGGAGAGCCACGCGCTGCGTCACGCGTTCTTCGGCGAGCGCGCGGCGAGCAAGATTCCCGACGTGCCGTCCGATACGCCCGTGCGCGACATCAATCAGGTGGCAGTGATCGGCGCCGGCACGATGGGCGGCGGCATCGCGATGAACTTCCTCAACGCCGGCATTCCGGTCACGCTGCTGGAAACGAAGCAGGAGGCGCTCGACCGCGGTCTCGCGACGATCCGCAAGAACTACGAGGCCACCGTCAAGAAGGGCAAGCTGAAGCCCGAAGTGATGGAGCAGCGTCTCGCGCTGCTGAGCCCGACGCTGTCCTACGACGACCTGAAGCACGCCGACATGATCGTCGAAGCCGTGTTCGAAGAGCTCGGTGTGAAGGAGCAGGTGTTCGGCCGGCTCGATGAAGTCGCGAAGCCGGGCGCGATCCTCGCGTCGAACACGTCGACGCTCGACGTCGACAAGATCGCCGCGTTCACGAAGCGTCCGCAGGATGTGGTCGGCATGCACTTCTTCAGCCCGGCCAACGTGATGAAGCTGCTCGAAGTCGTGCGTGGCAAAGAGACCGCGAAAGACGTGCTCGCCACCGTGATGAAGCTCGCGAAAAAGATCAGGAAGACCGCGGTGGTGTCGGGCGTGTGCGACGGCTTCATCGGCAACCGGATGATCGAGCAGTACCTGCGCCAGGCGCTCTTCATGCTCGAAGAGGGCGCATTGCCCGCGCAAGTCGACAAGGCCATCGAGAAATTCGGCTTCGCGATGGGCCCGTTCCGCATGAGCGACCTCGCCGGCAACGACATCGGCTGGGCGATCCGCAAGCGCCGCTACGTCGAGCATCCCGACATGCACTACTCGAAGATCGCCGATCGTCTGTGCGAGATGGGACGCTTCGGCCAGAAGACCGGCGGCGGCTGGTACGACTACAAGACGGGCGATCGCACCGCGTATCCGTCCGGCGTGGTCAACGAAATGATCGTCGAGTACTCGAAGGAAACCCACTGCGAGCGCCGCAAGATCAGCGACGAGGAAATCGTCGAGCGTCTGGTGTTCGCGCTCGTCAACGAAGGCGCGAAGATTCTCGAGGAAGGCATCGCGTCGAAGGCGTCGGATATCGACATGGTCTATCTGACCGGCTACGGCTTCCCGCTCTATCGCGGCGGCCCGATGCTGTACGCGGACACGGTCGGGCTCTACAACGTCGAGCGCGCGATTCGCCGCTACGCGGCGCGGCCGAACGGCGACGCGTGGAAGCTCGCGCCGAGCATCGCGAAGCTGGCGGCCGAAGGTCGCGGCTTCAACGACTGAGCGCGGCTGACTTCAGCACACGAATTGAGCGCAGCGGGTGACGCCCGCAGCGCTCGCATCAAACGACAGAGGCGGCGCGGTGATGCGCTTTTGAACGCACGGCGGTGAGCCGGCGCGCCACTTCGACATTGCAATTGGAGACACCCATGACTGACGCCGTAATCGTATCTACCGCCCGCACGGGCCTCGCCAAATCGTGGCGCGGCGGTTTCAACATGACGCACGGCGCGACGCTCGGCGGTCACGTGACGCAGGCCGCGGTCGAGCGCGCGAAGCTCGATCCGGCGCGCGTCGAGGACGTGATCATGGGGTGCGCGAATCCGGAAGGCGCGACGGGCGGCAATATCGCGCGTCAGATCGCGTTGCGTGCGGGCCTGCCGGTCAGCGTGCCGGGCATGACCGTGAACCGTTTCTGCTCGTCGGGATTGCAGACGATCGCGCTCGCGTCGCAACGCGTGATTGCCGGTGAGGGCGACGTATACGTCGCGGGCGGCGTCGAGTCGATCTCGTGCGTGCAGAACGAAATGAACCACCACATGATGACCGACGGCTGGCTCACCGAGCATAAGCCGGAAATCTACTGGTCGATGCTGCAGACCGCCGAGACCGTCGCGAAGCGCTACTCGATCTCGAAGGAGCGCCAGGACGAATACGGCGTGCGCTCGCAGCAGCGCGCGGCGGCCGCGCTCGAAACCGGCAGGTTCAACGACGAGATCGTGCCGCTGACGGTGCTCGCCGGTGTCGCCGACAAGGCGAGCGGCCGTCTCTACACGAAGGAAGTGACCGTCAGCGGCGACGAAGGGATTCGCGCCGACACGACGCTCGAAGGCGTGTCGAAGATTCGCACCGCGCTGCCGGGCGGCGTGATCACCGCGGGCAATGCGAGCCAGTTCTCGGACGGCGCATCGGCTTGCGTCGTGATGAACGCGACGCTGGCCGAACGCGAAGGTCTGCAGCCGCTCGGCATTTTCCGCGGCTTTGCGGTGGCTGGCTGCGAGCCGGATGAAATGGGCATCGGCCCGGTGTTCGCGGTGCCGAAGCTGTTGCAGAAGGCCGGCCTCAAGGTCGACGACATCGGCCTGTGGGAGCTGAACGAAGCCTTCGCGGTGCAGGTGCTCTATTGCGCGGACAAGCTCGGTATTCCGCACGACCGCCTGAACGTGAACGGCGGCGCGATCGCGGTGGGCCATCCGTATGGCGTGTCGGGTGCGCGGCTCGTCGGCCATGCGCTGATCGAGGGCAAGCGGCGCGGCGTGAAGTTCGTCGTCGTGACGATGTGCATAGGCGGCGGGCAAGGCGCGGCGGGTCTGTTCGAGATCGCGTAACTCGGGCGCGAGCGCGGCTCAAGAAGACGGGCGGCGTGGGTTCGACGCTTTTATCCCGCCGCCATCGTGCCTACTGCGACGCCATACCCGGCAGCGTCAACATGCCCTGATCGGTGAAGCGTGTCGTGCCGGTCAGGCCGCCCGCGAGCTTGCCTTGCAGCCGGTATGGAACCTGCCCGGACTGCGCGATGCCCGCAAGCCCGAGCGCCTGGCGAACCGCGGCAAACGCGGGCACGGTCAGCGGCACGCTGACGACGGTTTCGCCGAAGCGCGGCACGGTGCCGCTCTGATCGCTGACACCGCTCGCGAACGGCTTGCCGTTCAGTTCGAGATCGACCGCGATGCCGTTGAAGCTCACCGCGGAGTCGTTCGGGTTCTGCACGCGCAGCTTCAGATTGAAGCGCATCTCGAGGCCTTCGCCGGCCAGCGGCTCGATGCCGGCGACGTTGACGCGCAACGCATCGCCGCCGAGCAGGCCGGCGCATGCGCCAAGCGTCAGCGTGATCGCGCAGACGAGGTGGAAACAGCGTACGAAGGTAGCGAGACGGCCGAAAAGCCGCGGGCGTGGGAAGGACATGACCGGCACCTCGAAGCAGGAAGCGGTTGGTCACGCATTCTAACTGGCGGCGAGGCGTCGATTCTCGTGATCGGGTCGGAGTTTCAGGTAGTACGCCGCCACGATCTCGCGACGGCACCAGCGAGTCGCCGGACGGCTCGACGGACGAGTTCGCGACGGTCCGCCGCATCGCCGGGCGAAGCTTGCGCGATCAGCACAGCCGCGCCCGCGCGCGACGCGTGCGACGCGCGGATCGACATGGCC
This sequence comes from Paraburkholderia sp. BR14320, assembly GCF_040948665.1. NCBI lineage: Bacteria > Pseudomonadati > Pseudomonadota > Betaproteobacteria > Burkholderiales > Burkholderiaceae > Paraburkholderia > Paraburkholderia sp. BR14320. The sequence continues at coordinate 3,448 of NZ_JBFPKG010000034.1, read as the reverse complement.
GTGCTCGCCGGGTTTCTGGGGACGGGCGCTTACGCGCGGCATTTGCGGCGCTTGCGCGAGAGTCTGCGGCTGCAGCGCGAGCGCATGGCGGCGGGGATCGCCGCGGCGTTTCCCGATGGCACACGCTTCACGCCGCCGCGCGGCGGCATGTTCTTTTGGGTGGAGTTGCCGCACGGGTTGTCGTCGGCCGCATTTTTCGAGGCGGCGTTGGACGATGGCATCCGCATCATGCCTGGGACCGTTTTTTCGAACACCGGGCGCTTCGATCGTTTCATTCGCCTGAGTTGCCCGAGCGCGGACCTCGATCTGCTCGATGAAGCGGTGCGCCGATTGGGGCGCTTGGCGACGCGCATGCTGCAGCGGAATGAGGCGGATGGAGCCACGCGATAGCCGGTAGAATTTCCCATTTAGCGTTAATGCGTACACCTCGCGGAGTACCGGCACGCGGCGAACCGATTTCCGGGCTTGCCGGCCACGAACTCCACACACCGCCATGACCGACCCAACCACTTCCGCCACAACAGGCAACCCATCGTTGCCGGAAAGCCCCTTCATCGACCGTCTCGGCGCGCAGCTGCTGCGCGCCGCCGATGGCGTCAGCGAAGTCGTGCTGCCGTTGCAACCCGATCACATGAACACATGGGACGTCGCGCACGGCGGCGTCACGATGACGCTCGCCGACGTCGCGCTCGCGATGGCCGCGCGCAGTCTCGCGGGCGACGGCGTCGGCGTCGTCACCGTCGAGATGAAGGTCAACTTCATGCAGCCGGGGCGCGGCGAGTTGCGCGCGACCGGCCGCGTGCTGCATCGCTCGACCACGATGGCCTATTGCGAAGGCGAGATCCGCGACAGCGAAGGTCACTTCGTCGCCAAGGCGCTCGGCACCTTCAAGTACATGCGCCGCCTCGCGGTGGGCCGCGACGTCAGGCGTCAGCGTCTGCGCAGCGATCCGGCGGCCAAGCCCGGTCCGAGCGACTGAGCCCCCTGATCGCAGTCAAGTTCAGACCTGGATTCGACACATGCCGGTCACCCGCCAACAACCCAAGGAGACGACTTCATGGCCCAGATCAACCGCCAGGTGCTGCTGGTTTCGCGTCCGCAAGGCGAAGCCACGCCCGCTAATTTCAAGCTCGTCGAAACGCCGCTCGCGCCGCTCGCCGACGGCCAAGTACGAGTGCGCAACCACTATCTGTCGCTCGATCCGTACATGCGCGGACGCATGAACGACAGCAAGTCGTACGCGCCGCCGCAGCCGCTGAACGAGGTGATGATCGGCGGCACGGTGGGCGAGGTCGTCGAGACGAGGAATCCGAAGTTCGCGGTCGGCGACAAGGTCGTCGCGATGTTCGGCTGGCAGGAGTACGGCACCTCGAACGGCGCGGGCATGCAGAAGGTCGACGACACGCATGTGCCGCTCTCCGCGTATCTCGGCCCGGTCGGCATGCCGGGCGTCACCGCGTGGTACGGGCTGAACCGCATCATCGCGCCGAAAGCGGGCGAGACCATAGTCGTCAGCGCGGCGAGCGGCGCGGTGGGCAGCGTGGTCGGCCAGCTCGCGAAGGTGGCTGGCGCGCGCGCGGTCGGCATCGCGGGCGGCGCGGACAAGTGCCGCTACGTGGTCGACACGCTCGGCTTCGACGCCTGCGTCGACTACAAGGCCGGCAACCTGTACCAGGACCTGAAGGCCGCGACGCCCGACGGGGTCGACGGCTGCTTCGAGAACGTCGGCGGCGAGGGGCTCGACGCGACGCTCGCGCGCATGAACCCGTTCGGGCGCATCGCGCTGTGCGGCTTCATCGCCGGCTATGACGGCCAGCCGCTGCCGCTCAAGCATCCGTCGCTGATGCTGACGCAGCGGCTGCTCGTGCAGGGCTTCATCGTCAGCGAGCACATGGACGTGTGGCCGGAGGCGCTCAAGCAGCTCGGCACGCTCGTCGCGCAGAAGAAGCTGCACTATCGCGAGACGATCGCGCAAGGGCTCGAAACCGCGCCCGAGGCATTCATCGGCTTGCTCAAGGGCCGCAACTTCGGCAAGCAACTGGTCAAGCTGATCTGAGCACGACGTCGTCACGCATCGGCCAGCCGCCACTCAAACAGGGAGTCACAGGATGTTCGAATTCGCAGGCAAGGTGGCGGTGATCACCGGCGCGGGCAGCGGCTTCGGCCGCGCGTTCGCGCACAAGGGCGCGGCGCTCGGCATGAAGCTCGTGCTCGCCGACGTCAACGCCGGGCAGCTCGCGCAGACCGTCGACGCATTGCGCGAAGCCGGCGCCGAAGCGATCGCCGTACCGACCGACGTATCGAGCGCCGCGCAGGTCGAGGCGCTCGCGCAAGCCGCGCTCGCCGCGTTCGGCAAGGTCCACCTGCTGTTCAACAACGCGGGCGTCGGCACCGGCGGCTTCCTGTGGGAAAGCTCGGCCAACGACTGGTCGTGGGTGTTCGGCGTCAACGTGATGGGCGTCGCGCACGGCGTGCGTGTGTTCGCGCCGATCATGCTGGCGCAGAACGAGCCCGCGCATATCGTCAATACGGCGTCGGTGGCGGGGCTGCTCGCGCCGCCGGGGATGGGCATCTACAACGCGTCCAAGCATGCGGTGGTGGCGCTGACCGAGACGCTGTATCACGACCTGAAGCTCGCGCAGGCCGGCACGGACGGCGAGGTCGGCTGTTCGCTGCTGTGTCCCGCCTTCGTGCCGACCGGCATCGCCCAGGCCGAGCGCGCGCGTCCGGACGAACTGCGCAACGCGAGCCGGCCGACGCGCTCGCAAATCGCTGCGGCCAGGCAGTTGCAGCGCGCGGTGCAGTCGGGCAAGCTCAGCGTCGACGATGTCGCCGACATTGCGTTCGAGGCGATCGCCGCGCGCCGTTTCTACATCATCACGCACCCGGGCATCATGGCGACCGTCAAGCTGCGTCACGAGGACATCGAGCAGTTGCGCGAGCCGTCCGATCCGATGTCGCTGAAACCCGAAGTGAAGAACGCGGAGTAGCGGCCGGCTGCGTGGCCGCTCTGCCGGGTCCTGACAACAATTGGCGCACTGCGCGTCGCGCTGCGCTGTGCGCATCACGTTGCTGAAACCATGCCGCTGAATCCAACGATCGAGCAGGTGCTCGACATGATCGCGCGGGCCAAACGCCCGCAATATCACCAGATGAGCGCGCAAGCGGCGCGCGCGTCGTACGAGAAAAGCGCGCCGATCCTCGAGATCCCGAGCGCGCCGATGTACTCCGTCGAAGACCTGCGGGTGCCGACGCGCGATGGCGCGACGATCCGCGCGCGCCTGTACTTCCCGGTCGAGCCGAACTGGGCCGAGCCGCTGCCGGCGTTCGTGTACTACCACGGCGGCGGCTTCACGGTCGGCAGCGTCGACACGCACGATGCGCTGTGCCGGATGTTCGCGCGCGACGGCCAGTGCGCGGTGCTGTCGGTCGATTACCGGCTCGCGCC
>NZ_JBFPKG010000349.1:0-255 GCF_040948665.1 Paraburkholderia sp. BR14320 | reverse complement strand
TTTCTGCGCCCGGACCATGCAGGCGATAACGTGTACTTCCTGGATCGGTATCTGCAGAAACTGCAGAAACTGCAGATACCGCAAGACCGGTTTGGAGGCGGGAACGTCCGTGAGGCTGTCGAACTGGTGGCGCACTATGTCGTGGACACCGACTGGTGTGAGGACCTGCCGGCTGCCCATTACGCCCATCTCGCCAACAAGCTGAGCAAGCATGCCGACCGTGAGATCTGCGGGCTGGCGCTGGAACGTATCGCA
>NZ_JBFPKG010000348.1:0-255 GCF_040948665.1 Paraburkholderia sp. BR14320 | reverse complement strand
CGTCCATCTGTGCCGCGCCCGTGATCATGTTCTTCACGTAGTCAGCGTGGCCCGGGCAGTCGACGTGTGCGTAGTGGCGGTTAGCCGTTTCGTACTCGACGTGCGCGGTATTGATGGTAATGCCACGTGCCTTTTCTTCCGGCGCCGCGTCGATCTGGTCGTAGGCCTTCGCCTCGCCGCCAAACTTCTGCGTCAGAACCGTCGTGATCGCTGCCGTCAGCGTGGTCTTGCCGTGGTCAACGTGACCGATCGTGC
>NZ_JBFPKG010000347.1:0-255 GCF_040948665.1 Paraburkholderia sp. BR14320 | reverse complement strand
CCCCCCCCCCCCCCCCCCCCCCCCCCCCCCCCCCCCCCCCCCCCCCCCCCCCCCCCCCCCCCCCCCCCCCCCCCCCCCCCCCCCCCCCCCCCCCCCCCCCCCCCCCCCCCCCCCCCCCCCCCCCCCCCCCCCCCCCCCCCCCCCCCCCCCCCCCCCCCCCCCCCCCCCCCCCCCCCCCCCCCCCCCCCCCCCCCCCCCCCCCCCCCCCCCCCCCCCCCCCCCCCCCCCCCCCCCCCCCCCCCCCCCCCCCCCCCC
>NZ_JBFPKG010000346.1:0-255 GCF_040948665.1 Paraburkholderia sp. BR14320 | reverse complement strand
GATGCTGGCAGTCGACGCGAACGTCGACTGCGTGATCGCCGACGGCGCGACTACAGTATTGCGCAGACCGAGGCGTGGTCAGCCTGCGGCGTGCTGCCGGTGATTCCCCCACCGGCCAATGCGGTCGCTCACAATCAGCCGGCGACGCGCTGGCACGACCATCTCGTTCGGTACATCAAGGACAAGGGCATCCATGCGTTCCGCAACAAATACGGGTACGGCCAGCGCGCGCTGGTCGAGGCGCAGATCTCGCGA
>NZ_JBFPKG010000345.1:0-255 GCF_040948665.1 Paraburkholderia sp. BR14320 | reverse complement strand
CCGCGGTCTATCAGGTCGCGAAGGCGGGCATCGCGCGCACGTTCCAGAACATTCGCCTGTTCGGCGGCATGACCGCGCTCGAAAACGTGATGGTCGGCCGTCATGTGCGCACCAAGCACGGTCTGCTGGGCGCGGTGTTCCAGACGCCGGCCGAACGCAAGGAAGAGCGCGAAATCAAGGAGCGCGCGCTCGAACTGCTCGACTACGTCGGCATCACGCAATACGCGGACTACACGTCGCGCAACCTGTCGTATG
>NZ_JBFPKG010000344.1:0-255 GCF_040948665.1 Paraburkholderia sp. BR14320 | reverse complement strand
CGGGGGAAATAACTCCACCAGTCGACCTGCCTTCAGATCGTCGATGAGGTCCAGCCGCGACTTATAGACAAGTCCTTCCCCGGCTATCGCCCAGCGACGGACGACATCGGCATCGTCGCTGATGCGACTACCCGTGACTGCCACGGTGCGATCGCCACCAGGCGGGGTAAAGCACCAGCGTTCGTGTATCTGCTCGCTCCAGACATACCGAAGACAGTTGTGTCGCCGCAGGTCCTCTACTTTGGCCGGTGCGCC
>NZ_JBFPKG010000343.1:0-255 GCF_040948665.1 Paraburkholderia sp. BR14320 | reverse complement strand
AACGGCTGGAGGCTGCGTGCGAGCGTGCGCTCGTGTTTGCCAGCCCCAGGTACCGCACCGTCAAGACGATCCTCGACAAGGGTCTGGACAGCCAGCCCACTGCAGCACCAGCGCCGACGTCTGCCGATACCTACCTGAACGGCGGCCGCTTCGGCCGTGACCTCCATTCCCTTCTGATCCATTGAACGTCCATGAATCCATGTCCAGAACTGAACACGATCCTCAAGCAGTTGCGCCTCTCGGGCATCCTCGACT
>NZ_JBFPKG010000342.1:0-255 GCF_040948665.1 Paraburkholderia sp. BR14320 | reverse complement strand
GCGAGGCGGTGGTGGTGGCGCGCGAGGAGCGGGCCGGCGAGCCGCAGCTGGTGGCGTATGTGGTGGCCGCAGAGGAGGCGCAGGAAGCGCAGCTTGCGGCGACGCTGCGCGCGCATCTGGTGGGGCAACTGCCGGACTACATGGTGCCGGCGGCGTTCGTGCCGCTGGCGGCGCTGCCGCTGACGGTGAACGGCAAGCTCGACCGCAAGGCACTGCCCGCGCCGGCTGACGATGCGTATGCGCGGCGGGGCTACG
>NZ_JBFPKG010000341.1:0-255 GCF_040948665.1 Paraburkholderia sp. BR14320 | reverse complement strand
TGCGCTTATAACCGTCATAACCCGCACGCGGGCCGCTCTCGCAGGTCGACTGTATCGTGCGGCCATCGAGGATGACCGCGCTGGGCTGTCCCCGACGGCCCTGTGCCACGCGTATCACCGAGCGCAGACGCTCACCATGCTCTCAAAGCAGCCCGCCTGCAACCACCGTTGAGTCTGCTGATACACCAGCTCCCACGGCGGGAAATCATTGGGCAGCATCCTCCACGGCGCGCCGGCACGAGCCATCCAGCGCAA
>NZ_JBFPKG010000340.1:0-255 GCF_040948665.1 Paraburkholderia sp. BR14320 | reverse complement strand
GCTCCACGCGAAGATTGGCCAGTTGACGCTGGAGAACGATTTTTTAAGCGGAGCGCTCGGCAAGGCGGGGTTGCTGAGCGGAAAGCGATGATCGACCGTGCACACGCGCTACCGATTGCGCAACAGGCGCGACTTGTGGGGATCGCCCGATCAAGCGTCTACTACCAGCCTCAACCGGTCAACGAGACGGAACTGAAACTGATGCGCCGGATCGACGAGCTGCATCTTGAGTTCCCGTTCGCGGGAGCGCGCATG
>NZ_JBFPKG010000033.1:0-89360 GCF_040948665.1 Paraburkholderia sp. BR14320 | reverse complement strand
CGCGGTGCTGAAGGCCCTCGCCGACGACAGCGCGCTCGCCACCGACTCAGGCGCGGTACTGCTGCAGGACGGCGACGCCACCCGCGATGCCGTCACCGGCCAGCCGGTCGCAGCGAGCGACGCGCAACCCGTCACGCTGAACAACCTGCTGCGCTCGAAAGTGGCGGGCGCGCTGTCGGGTCTGCAACTCGCGTCGCCCGACCAGGCGACACGCGCAGCCGCCATCGATGCGCTGCTAAAAAACCCCGATCCATCGATCAAACCGCTCGTCGACGCGGCGCGCGCGAAAGAAACCGATCCCGCGCTGAAGAAGCGTCTCGACACGCTGTGGGCGATGAGCGCATTGCACGACCCGGACCCTTCGAAGCGTCTCGAAGCAGTGCAACTGGTCGCCGCGCGTCACGATCTCGATATGAACGAGTTGCTGCGCCCGCTAGTCGCGAAGAAAGCCGACGGCACATTTGCCGAAACCGACGAACGCGTGCGCGCGGCCGCGCAAAGCGGCATCGATGAGCTCGATGCGATCCAGCGCCGCAGCCAGATCGCGGGCACGCTGTTCGCGGGGCTGTCGCTCGGCAGCGTGCTGCTGCTCGCCGCGCTCGGCCTCGCAATCACGTATGGCCTGATCGGCGTGATCAACATGGCGCACGGCGAATTCCTGATGATCGGCGCGTACGCGACCTACGTCGTGCAAAACCTCGTTCAGCGCTTTGCACCCAACGCGTTCGACTGGTATCCGCTCGTCGCGATACCGGCCTCCTTCGTCGCGGCCGCGCTGGCCGGCATCGTGCTCGAGCGGCTCGTGCTGAAGCACCTGTATGGCCGCCCGCTCGAAACGCTGCTGACCACCTTCGGCGTGAGCCTGATCCTGATTCAGGCGACCCGCATGCTGTTCGGCGCGCAGAACGTCCAGGTCGTCAATCCGTCGTGGATGAGCGGCGGCGTGACCGTGCTGCCGAACCTGATCCTGCCGTACAACCGGCTCGCGATTCTCGCGTTCTCGCTGATCGTCGTCGCGATCGCGTGGGCCGTGCTCACGCGCACGCGCCTGGGTCTGTTCGTGCGCGCGGTCACGCAGAACCGCCGCATGGCCGCGTGCGTCGGCGTGAAAACCGCGCGTGTCGATTCGTATGCGTTCGCATTCGGCGCGGGCATCGCGGGGCTCGGCGGCTGCGCGCTGTCGCAGATCGGCAATGTCGGGCCCGATCTAGGCCAGAGCTACATCATCGATTCGTTCATGGCGGTCGTGCTCGGCGGTGTCGGCCAGCTTGCGGGCACCGTGCTCGGCGGCTTCGGCCTCGGGCTCGTCAGCAAGGCGATCGAACCGTTCTGGGGCGCGGTGCTCGCGAAGATCGCGGTGCTCGTGCTGATCGTGCTGTTCATCCAGAAGCGTCCGCAGGGCATGTTCGCCTTGAAGGGCCGCAGCGCGGAGGCATGAGATGACATCGGCTACTTCGTCGTCGAACCCTTCTTCAGCCGCGTCGTCGCGCGCGGGGGCAGGCGCCGCGCGCGAATTCAACACCGGCTTTGCGCTCGGTCTGCCACCGCGGCCCGCGTTGCTGTCGCGTCGCGCGTGGCTCGCGCTGATCGCGTTGATCATCGCGTTCGGCCTCGGGGTGCCGTTCGCCGCGCTGGTGATTCCGCAGACGAGCGCCTTGCATCTGTCCGCGTATGCGATGACGCTGACCGGCAAGTTCATGTGCTATGCGATCGCCGCGCTCGCGCTCGATCTGGTGTGGGGCTACTGCGGCATCCTGAGTCTGGGCCACGCATTGTTCTTCGCGCTCGGCGGCTATGCGATCGGTATGTACCTGATGCGCGCGATCGGTCACGACGGCAAGTACGGCAGCGATCTGCCCGACTTCATGGTGTTTCTCGACTGGCACCAGTTGCCGTGGTACTGGCAAGGCACGCAGCATCTCGGCTATGCGCTGCTGCTCGTCGTGCTGGTGCCGGCCGTGGTCGCGTGGGTATTCGGCTTCTTCACGTTCCGCTCGCGCGTGAAGGGCGTGTATCTGTCGATCAACACGCAGGCGATGACCTTCGCCGCGATGCTGCTGTTCTATCGCAACGAAACGGGATTTGGCGGCAATAACGGCTTTACCGACTTCAAGCGCATCGGCGGTTTTCCGATCACGCATCAGGGCACACGCGCCGCGTTGCTGCTGATCACCTTCGCGGTGCTGATCGCCGCGTTCCTCGGCGCGCGCGCGATCGTAACGTCGAAGCTCGGCCGCGTGGTGACCGCGGTGCGCGACGGCGAAACGCGGCTGATGTTTCTCGGCTACAGCCCGCTCGCGTACAAGCTGTTCGTGTGGACCGTGTCGGCGGTGCTGTGCGGCATCGCGGGCGCGTTGTACGTGCCGCAGGTCGGCATCATCAATCCGGGCGAGATGTCGCCGGGCAACTCGATCGAAATGGCGATCTGGGTCGCGGTCGGCGGACGCGGCACGCTGATCGGGCCGATCATCGGCGCGTTCGCGGTCAACGGCGCAAAGAGCTTCTTCACGGCGAACTTCCCCGAATACTGGCTGTTCTTTCTCGGCCTGATCTTCGTGCTGGTGCCGCTGCTGCTGCCGAACGGCATCATGGGTCTCGCCGATCTGCTGACGCGCAAAAGAAACCGCTGAGGAACCGCTGATGAACGAAAACCCGATGGTTCCCGATCTGGATTTGCCCGAAGCACCGGCGGAACGCTCGCTGAGCGGCGTCGCGAGCATGGGGCACACGGTCGTGCCCGGCGAGATCGACGTATCGCATGGCACGATCCTGTACCTCGAAGACGTGACGGTCAGCTTCGACGGCTTTCGCGCACTCAACGCGTTGTCGCTCGCGATCGACGCGGGCGAACTGCGCTGCATCATCGGCCCGAATGGCGCGGGCAAGACGACGATGATGGACGTGATCACGGGCAAGACCGCGCCCGATCAAGGCAAGGTGTTTCTCGGCCAGTCGATCGATCTGACGCGGATGAACGAACCGGCGATCGCGCGCGCCGGCATCGGCCGCAAGTTCCAGAAGCCGACCGTGTTCGAGCAGCATCCGGTGTGGGAAAACCTCGAACTCGCGATGAAAACCGACAAAGGCTGGTGGGCGTCGCTGCGCGCACGGCTCGATCGAGACGCGCAGGCGCGCATCGAGCAAACGCTCGCGCTGATCGGACTGGAAAGCGAAGCGCGCAGGCTCGCCGGAGAGCTATCGCACGGCCAGAAGCAGCGCCTCGAAATCGGCATGCTGCTCATGCAACGCCCTGCGCTGCTGCTGCTCGACGAACCCGCGGCCGGCATGACCGACGACGAAACGATGCAACTCGCCGAATTGCTCAACCACCTGCGCGGCACCTGCTCGATGATGGTCGTCGAGCACGACATGGAGTTCGTCGCGGCGCTCGCGGGCGATACGGGCAAGGTGACGGTCATGGCCGAAGGACGCGTGCTCGCGCACGGCACGCTCGACGAAGTGAAGCGCGATGAGACCGTGATCGAGTCTTATCTCGGCCGCTGATCGAAGCTCAAGGCGGTACCGCATCGTCAACCCGACAGGATGACTGAAACATGCTCGAAGTAGACCGACTGAACCAGTACTACGGCGGCAGCCATATTCTGCGCGACGTGAAACTCACGGTGCCCGACGGCAAGCTCACGGTGCTGCTCGGGCGCAATGGCGTCGGCAAGACCACGCTGCTGCGTTGCCTGATGGGCGTCGTGCCCGCGAAAAGCGGCGCGATCGCGTGGCGCGGCGAACCGCTGATGAAACTGCCCACACATGCTCGCGTCGCCCAGGGGCTCGCCTACGTGCCGCAGGGCCGCGATATTTTTCCGCGCCTGACGGTCGAGGAAAACCTGCTGGTGGGCGCCGCCAGCAGAAAAGCGCCGAAGAAAATCCCCGAGCGCATCTACGAGCTGTTCCCGGTGCTTAAGGACATGCGCAACCGGCGCGGCGGCGATCTGTCCGGCGGTCAGCAGCAACAGCTCGCGATCGGCCGCGCGCTGATGAGCGAGCCGCAACTGCTGATCCTCGACGAGCCGACCGAGGGCATCCAGCCGTCGATCATTCAGGACATCGGCCGCACGCTGCGGCAGCTCGTCGAGGACATGGGCATGACGGTGCTGCTCGTCGAGCAGTACTACGACTTCGCCAAAGCGATCGCCGATCGTTACTGGGTGATGAGTCGCGGCGAAATCATCGCGGGCGGCGAAGGGGCGAACATGGATGCCGATGGAGTGCGGGGGTTGATTGCCGTGTAAGCATTTTTTCAATCTGCGACAGCAGTTAGAAAGCTTGCGGCCCGCGCCGTCGGCCCCGTCTAACGCGACTGAAGCTCACCGCTCAAGTTATCCGCCGCGCAACCGTTACACAGGCTAGGCAGCGCCGCAACGGTTCGACAGGTGGACACCATGGACGACAACAAGCAGGTCAGACGCGAGTTTTACAGAAACCCAGCCTCCTATTGCAGGGTGATGAACGTGGTGTCGGCGGTCACCTTTGGTTTATTCGAGGTGGACAGCGGCGGTACGGTCGGCATGCTGTCGGTGCGCTGGGAGAAGCTCGGCAACGAACTCGCGCCCCAGCTGCACGCGTACTACGACAGCTGGCACGTGCTCGCGTCGTTCCAGGACGTCCTCGCGAGAATGGCTGAGACGACCGGTCCGTCGTGTTCGCCGGAAGCTTTCTGTCAGCTCCTGCTCGACTGCGGATTCATCAATCGCGCGGAACGCGGCGTGGACGATCACGCCGCGCCGAGCCGCGTGCGCTAGACGCTGCCGCTGTAAAACCCGGGTTAGCAACACAACATCGTTAGAGAAGAGAAGGGAGAAAAGCATGTCCGTGACGGTTAACGTCGAGTATCAGTACTGCCGACATGGCAAAAAAGCAATCGAGACAGGCAGCGACTCGTTGACCGTCCAGGAAAACACCCCGCGCGCTATCGTCGCGTTGCTCCGGCTGCTGCATCCGCAGTGGGAGGGCATCAAGGTGCTGTCGGTGACCGAGGCCTCGCCTGAAGACACTGCGTCGTAGTCGCTAGCGCGCGGCTCTCGCGCCGCGACCCGCGTGCTATCCTCGCCGCACGCCGGTTCCCCCTTTCATCCGCATGTCGCTCCACGAAAACCACGCCACGCTCGCCACCGCTCACTCACCGTGGCGCGCGCGACTCGAACTCGGCTTCGTCGGCGGCGACGCTCGCACGACGCTTGCGCACCGGCTGCACGATGGGCCGCTGCGCGTGCAACGGCCGCTCTATCCGGAAGGTCCGGCGATCTGTCACGCGGTGATCGTGCATCCGCCCGGCGGCGTCGCGGGTGGCGATCAGCTCGACATCGACATCACCCTCGGCGCGCACACGCATGCGGTGCTGACGACGCCGGGCGCAACCAAGTGGTACAAGTCGAACGGCCGCGCGGCGCGGCAGCGCATTGCGCTGCAGGTCGGCGAACAGGCGAAGCTCGACTGGCTGCCGCAGAACAACATCGTGTTCGATCACGCGAATGCGCAACTCGATTTTTCGCTGACGCTCGGCGCCGGCGCGAGCGCGATCGGCTGGGATGCAACGCAGCTCGGACGCCAGGCGGCCGGCGAACGCTGGTCGGCGGGTAGCTTGCGCGCGGTGTCGCGTATCGTCGGCGCGAATGGCGAGCCGCTGTGGTTCGAACGCGCGACGCTTAGCGCCGACGATCCGCTGCGCGACGCGCCGCAGGGCCTCGCGGGCTTTCCGGCCTACGGCACGCTGTGGGCCGTAGGCGCTGCTTGCGACGACGCGCTCGCCGAGTCGCTCACCGCGCAACTGCCGTTCGACGACACGTTGCGAGCGGCAGCCTCGTGCGTGACCAACGGCGTACTGCTCGTGCGCGCGGTGTCACGCTCGATGGAAACGCTGCAGCACGCGCTCACGCGCTGCTGGCTGCAGTTGCGGCCGGTCGTGCATGGTGTCGCGGCGGTGCCGTTGCGGATCTGGTCGACCTGAGAGCGCGGCTTCCCGCTTTCGTCTTCATTGCCCTCCTCGCGCACCAAGGCGGCGCACGCGCACGCCCCAAGCATGTGCGCGAACCGGCGCAGCGTGCCGCCCAATCGGGGCGATGCACGATGGCACACAGCTTGCATTGGATTCGCCACTTCGCGGCCGGACACGAAGAAGCCAACCACGACCCGACTCCAACGACACCACCACGCTCACGCCAATGACCCGCACTCTGTCCCGCTCCGCGCGCCGCGCCTTGCTGGCCGCGCTACTCGCCCTGCCCATCTTCGCCGACCTCGCGTTTCATGCGGGCGCCGCGCACGCCGACACGCTCGACAACATCGCCAAGGCCGGCGTGCTGAAGGTCGCCGTGCCCGAGGACTACCCGCCGTTCGGCTCGGTCGGTCCCGACATGAAGCCGCAGGGCTACGACATCGACACCGCCGCGCTGCTCGCCAAAGCGATGAACGTGAAGCTCGAACTGGTGCCGGTCAACAGCGCGAATCGCATTCCGTATCTGCAAACGGGCAAGGTCGATCTGGTGATCTCGTCGCTCGGCAAAACGCCTGAGCGCGAGAAGGTGATCGACTTCTCGAGCGCGTACGCGCCGTATTACCAGGGCGTGTTCGGTCCCGCCGATATCAAGGTGAGCGCTCCCGCCGATCTGACAGGCAAGACGGTCGGCGCAACGCGCGGCGCGCTCGAGGAAATCGGTCTCACACAAATGGCGCCGAACGCGACGATCAAACGCTTCGAGGACAACAACGCGACGATCGCCGCGTTCCTGTCCGGCCAGGTGCAGCTGATCGCGGCCGGCAACATCGTCGCGGCCGCGATCCTCGCGAAGAACCCGTCGCGCCGTCCGGAACCGAAGTTCGTGATCAAGAACTCGCCCTGCTTCGTCGGCATGAACAAGAACGAGCCGCGCCTGCAACAGAAGGTCGATGCCGCAATCGCGCAGGCCAAACACGACGGTACGCTCGGTGCAATGTCGAAGAAGTGGTTCGGCGCTCCACTGCCCGCCGACCTGTAATCGTGCAAGCGCGTTTGTAAGCGCGCCGTTAGCCGGGCTTGATACCTTGACCGGCTGATGGCGCGACGAGCACGCCGCCACGACACCTCAACGCCGAGACCCACACCCCGATGAAGCTGACACCTCGCGAGAAGGACAAGCTGCTGATCTTCACCGCCGCGCTGCTCGCCGAACGGCGCCGCGCGCGCGGCCTAAAGCTGAACTATCCGGAGGCGGTCGCCTTCATCACCGCCGCGCTGATGGAAGCCGCGCGCGACGGCAAGAGCGTCGCCGAGGTGATGCACTACGGCACCACGCTGCTCACGCGCGCCGACGTGATGGAGGGGGTGCCCGAAATGATCCCCGACATCCAGGTCGAAGCGACGTTTCCCGACGGCACCAAGCTCGTCACCGTCCATCATCCGATTCCCTGAACTCCTCTTCGTCAAGGCAGGCCCCATGATTCCCGGCGAACTCCTCATCGACGACGGCGAGCACGAACTGAACGCGGGCCGCGCGACGGTCACGGTGGTCGTGTCGAATACCGGCGACCGTCCCGTGCAGATCGGCTCGCATTACCACTTCTACGAAGTGAATGACGCGCTGTCGTTCGATCGCGAAGCGGCGCGCGGCTTTCGCCTGAATATCGCGGCGGGCACCGCGGTGCGCTTCGAGCCCGGCCAGGAGCGCACGGTCGAACTCGTCGCGCTGGCGGGCGAGCGCGTCGTGTACGGCTTCAACGGCAAGGTGATGGGCAAGCTGTGATGCGCTGCCCGCGCCCTCGCGTTTCGACCGCCCTGCTCCGCCTTGCGTTGCTTGTAGCCCGCTTGTAGCTCACTCCGGACCCACACCATGACACTACGCATTGGCCGCCGCGCGTACGCGGAGATGTTCGGCCCCTCCACCGGCGACCGCGTGCGCCTCGCCGACACCGAACTGCTGATCGAGATCGAGCGCGACTTCACGACCTACGGCGAAGAGGTCAAGTTCGGCGGCGGCAAGGTGATCCGCGACGGCATGGGCCAGTCGCAGCGCGTGCATGCCGAAGTCGTCGATACCGTCGTGACGAACGCGGTGATCCTCGATCACTGGGGCATCGTGAAGGCCGACATCGGCATCAAGGACGGCCGCATCGCGGCGATCGGCAAGGCCGGCAATCCGGACATCCAGCCGAACGTGACGATCGCGATTGGCGCGGCCACCGAAGTGATCGCCGGCGAAGGGCTGATCGTGACCGCGGGCGGCATCGATACGCACATCCACTTCATCAGCCCGCAGCAGATCGAGGAAGCGCTCGCGAGCGGCGTGACGACGATGCTCGGCGGCGGCACCGGCCCCGCGACCGGCACCAATGCGACGACCTGCACGCCAGGGCCGTGGCATCTCGAGCGCATGCTGCAAGCGGCCGACGGCTATCCGATGAACCTCGGCTTTCTCGGCAAGGGCAACGTGAGCCAGCCGGCACCGCTGACCGAGCAGATCGCCGCGGGCGCGATCGGCCTGAAGCTGCATGAGGACTGGGGCACGACGCCCGCGGCGATCGACAACTGTCTTTCCGTCGCCGACGATACCGACACGCAGGTCGCGATCCACACCGATACGCTGAACGAAGCGGGCTTCGTCGAAACGACGGTGGCCGCGTTCAAGGGCCGCACGATCCACACGTATCACACCGAAGGCGCGGGCGGTGGACATGCACCGGACATCATCAAGGTGTGCGGCGAAACGAACGTGCTGCCGTCGTCGACGAATCCGACGCGGCCCTATACGGTCAACACGCTCGACGAGCATCTCGACATGCTGATGGTGTGCCATCACCTCGATCCGTCGATTGCCGAAGACATCGCATTCGCCGAATCGCGGATTCGCCGCGAGACGATCGCGGCCGAGGACATCCTGCACGATCTCGGCGCGCTGTCGATGCTGTCTTCCGATTCGCAGGCGATGGGCCGGGTCGGCGAAGTGATCATCCGCACGTGGCAGACCGCGCACAAGATGAAGGTGCAACGCGGCGCGCTGCCCGAGGACAACGCGCGTCACGACAATTTCCGCGCGAAACGCTATGTCGCGAAGTACACGATCAATCCGGCGATCACGCACGGCATCGCGCACGAGGTCGGCTCGATCGAGCCGGGCAAGTGGGCCGATCTGGTGTTCTGGGAGCCGGCGTTTTTCGGCATCAAACCGTCGCTGATCCTGAAGGGCGGCATGATCGCGATGGCGCAGATGGGCGACCCGAATGCATCGATTCCGACGCCGCAGCCCGTGCATTATCGCGAGATGTTCGCGACGCGCGGTGGCGCGCTGGGTCGCACGTCGCTGACTTTCGTGTCGCAACTCGCCGCCGATGCGAACGTCGCCGAACGCTATGGTTTGGAAAAGCGCATCGTCGCGGTCAAAAACTGCCGCAACGTGACGAAGGCCGACATGATTCACAACGCGTGGCGCCCGAACATCAGCGTCGATCCGGAAACCTACCAGGTGATCGCCGACGGCCAGCTGCTGAGCTGTGATCCGGCCACCGTGCTGCCGATGGCGCAACGCTATTTCCTGTTCTGATCATGCGCACACTGAACAAACTTCTCGCGCCGCATCTGAAGATTGCGCCCGTACTCGTCAAGCGAGCGCCGACGTTGACGCTCGCATTCGATGAACGTCGCAAGAGCCGTCTTGCCGCGACGCTCGATAACGGCGAGGAAATTGCCTTGCTGTTGCCGCGCGGCACCGTGCTGCGCGATGGCGACGTGCTCGTCGCCGATGATGGCGGGCTCGTGCGTGTCGTTGCGGCTGACGAAGCGGTGCTTGTGGTACGCGCTTCGGACGCGTTGACGTTGACGCGTGCCGCGTATCACCTCGGCAATCGTCATACGCCGGTCGAAGTGGGCGCCGATTATCTGAAGCTCGAATACGATCCGGTGCTCGCCGACATGCTCGAACGCATCGGCGCGACGCTCGAGCGGGTGTCGCTGCCGTTTCAGCCTGAGGCCGGCGCATATGGCGGTGGGCACAAGCACGGGCACGATGAGACTTTCGCCGAGGACTATGCGATCGCGCAGCAGGTGTTTGGTGAGCATCATGGGCATGAGCATGCGCATGAAGGCTCTTCGCACTCGCACTCGCAGGACCACGATCATGACCACGTGCACGACGAATCGTGCGGACATGGGCATCACTCGCATCACCACCATGCGCATCGCTGAACTGACCGCGCTGCTGCATCTCGCGTCGCCGGCGCTGCCGATCGGCGCGTTCAGTTATTCGCAGGGTCTCGAAGCGGCGATCGAAGCACAACTCATCACCGACGCCGACTCCGCGCGCACGTGGATCGAACGCGGGCTGACCGACGTGCTCGCGCGCGGCGAGTTGCCGTTCCTCGCGCAGCAGATCGAACGCTGGCGCACGCACGACGCGGTCGAACTCGCCGACGCCAACGCCGAATTTCTAGCGAGCCGCGAGTCCGCCGAACTGCGCCGCGAAACCGAGCAGATGGGCTGGTCGCTGCGGCAGTTGTGCGTGTCGCTCGAATGGGGCGATGCAGCGAGGCGCGAAACGCTCGCGTCGCTGACGCCGCTCGCGCAGCCGAGCGCGTTCGCATTCGCCGCCTACGCGCATGATGCGTCCACCGATGCCGCGCTCGCCGCCTATGCGTTCAGCTGGGTCGAGAACCAGGCCGCCGCCGCGTTGAAGGCGGTGCCGCTCGGCCAGCTCGCGGGGCAGCGCATCATCGTCGCGCTGCGCGAACCGCTCGATGCGGCCGTCTCGCGCGCGCTCGCCATTTCGCGTGACGATCTCAACACATTCGCGCCGCAGCTCGGCATTCTGTCGGCGCGCCACGAGTCGCAGTATTCGCGGCTCTTCCGCTCGTAACACGATTCCCACGATCCATCATGAACGCACCTCATCATCCGGCTCCCCATATCTCGACCCAGACCCGCACCAAGAAGCTGCCGCCGCTGCGCGTGGGCGTCGGCGGCCCGGTCGGCTCGGGCAAGACCACGCTGCTCGAAATGCTTTGCAAGGCGATGCGCGACCAGTACGACCTCGTCGCGATCACGAACGACATCTATACGAAAGAGGATCAGCGTCTGCTGACGGTCGCGGGCGCGCTGCCGGCCGAACGCATCATGGGCGTCGAGACGGGCGGCTGCCCGCACACGGCGATCCGCGAGGATGCGTCGATCAACCTCGAAGCGGTCGACCGCATGCTCACGCGTTTTCCGGACGCGGACATCGTGTTCATCGAATCGGGTGGCGACAACCTCGCGGCAACCTTCAGTCCGGAGCTGTCGGACCTGACGATCTACGTGATCGATGTCGCGGGCGGCGAGAAGATCCCGCGCAAGGGCGGACCCGGCATCACGAAGTCGGATCTGCTCGTGATCAACAAGACCGATCTCGCGCCGCTGGTGGGCGCGAACCTCGACGTGATGGCGTCGGATGCGAAGAAGATGCGCGGCGAGCGGCCCTTCGTGATGTGCAATCTGAAGGCGCTCGAGGGGCTCGACGAAGTGGTGAAGTTTATTGAAAAGAAGGGGTTGTTGAAGGTGTGAGGGGAGGATTTTTATTCTCGTCAAAAGAATATCGCTTACGTATAGCCTCCTCGGCCATTCCGGAATCGAGGCAATGCCAATAAAGCCTCCGCGTGACTTCCTCGCAATCGCCACCCTGAGTCACCAGTCGAAAGCCATGAGTGAGGATCGCCTTTTGACGGTTTTGGCGCTAGCCATGTGGGACCAAGTGTCGCCCCCAATCTACAGGCCTCACTAGTCGCGACAAACCATGTAGATATGAGACCAACCTATGACAGCGCAATTTTTTCTCTACATTTTGCAATTCAGCGATCCATAAGGTTTGAAGGAGATCTCTGATTCATGGTTGAGCGAATTACTTGCGGGACCGGCCCAAGGTCTTGACTTACCGCGAATGCAAGAGGCCGGGAAGCGTATGCAAAAACAGGTTGCACAGGCCGCCCAAGAAATAGCAGCATCGCTTTCATTGGCTACCCTCAGTCGCCACTTTAGAACATACCTTATTCAAGACAAGATCGAATACTGGCATACCTTGAGCTCCGAATTTTCCTCTCCGCCGTAAGCCTGACTGGGCCGTCATGGTGATACGCGTCTGTCATCCAAAAATATCCCTCCCAGTGCCGACCGACGGTCGCAGCGAGCTAGACAGCTGAGTTGAAAATCAAGAGCACCCTAGTGCGCTACTCGCATCGCACTTCAAATGATCAATAACCTTTGAGAGATGATCTACCACTTTAGATTGGCATTTAATCTGCACTTCATCGCCTCCACGACGAGCAACGGCAACTCCATAACGTGGAACCCGAGATTCAGTTGCATCATAACTCCTAAACACCGAATACTCATACCCCCCCTTCACGAAAGAAATTCGCGCATAATCAACATCTGCCCGGAAATAATGATTATAAGTAAAGCCATTCTCGCTCGCCTCGTTTGCGGAGTACGCCATCTCTATATTTCCAACCGCTCCAAACAGATATGTCATTATCTTTGTTCGTTTATCCACACACAAAGCGATCTTCTTTGATTCTCTAGTTGCACAGGAGAAAATCACTGATTCTTCCGGAGCGCATAGCGAACGGGCAGCAAAAGCATCCCCGCAAGTTGCATTTGCAAAAAAAATCCCAATACAAATCCAGTATCTTATCAATCTCATTTTCCACCTAACTCCCGATAATTTCTCGCGATCGTCGCATGATAGCCCTGCTGGGCGGGCCCGTTATATCGAACTGCAAACGCGTGCCAATCCTCATTGCAAATGGCCTTCGTTAAAATCGGATCCGCCTTTATAAATGAGACAAACGCCCTAAGTTGATTAGATTCCGACTGACTTACCGATGCAACATAGTCTTGCACTCTTTGAAAGCCCGCGGCCTTGAAGTTGCTCCCCAATATCTGAAATCGTCCCCAGGATGCGGAGAGCAATGCCGCGGTTTGGTCAAGTGCGTAAGCTTCCATCAATTTCTCATATTGAATTGCCTTGATTCCGTAGCCCCCTTGTGTGGGATTGGAAATGTGAGGATGGCTTTGATCGAATTTGCCATGGGTAGCACGATGAAATAGATGTCGCTCAAAGAGAATGGCTGGCACCAGATCATCCCCTGAAGCCAAATCTTGGCCTGGCTTGAAGTAGGCGCCTGACGAACCGGATTCCGTTTTTGCAACAGCCTTTATTGCGTGCGAGTGACAGCCCAGTTCTGTAGCCGCCTCTGCGTAGTCTCTTTCATTAAGCGACTGACCACTGTATTTCCACAAAAACTGCAGTTCGATTCGTTGACCCTGAATGGTAATGAATGGATGCGCCTCTCTCCGCGCAAAATTCCCCACCAGCCCGATCGGATTGATGTGATACACATCCGATCCGGGGAAGCCAGGAACGCCCGCCGCCACCTCGTCCCACCACACCAGCTTCGCGATGCGCTTCTTCTCCTCTTCATGCTCAGGCCTGTGTCCGGTGCGCTCTTCGATGGCACTGACCAGCGCCTGCCACTTCGCCGGATTGGCCCATTCACTTTCGTGTTTCGCGATGAGGCGCGATGCGCGAAACGCGGCCCACGGAAATCCGGAACGCTGAGGGCTTTGTCCCCCGCTGCAAAGCTCGTCCGCCGCGTAAAGACCGTCACCGCCCGGATACCGGACGCGATAGATTGCGGCCATCAGTGGGCTTAGCTTGCCAAGTGAACCGGCACCGGATGCCTCAGTGCGAAGCGCATAGTCCACATAGTCGCCCGTGGTTGCAAAAATGGTGTGCGTCGGATCGTGGTCCTCGTCGTAACACTCGAAGTCGATCCAGCTTTGCGAAAACTCCCGCGTCACGCGACCGCCCTCGAAGCTCTGCTCACGTACCCATCCGCGAATAGGGTTGCCTCGCACATCCGCGCTGTCCACCTTCCACCAGCGCCGTTTCGTCCCGTCGCTGCCTGGGTCTTGTTCCATGAACACGTGACCGTCATCCTGCGGCAGCGCGGCAAATCGATAAGCCTGGACCACATCGGTCTGTTTCGGGTCCTTGCCGGATCGCCCATTGGCATGGTCATGGTAGAGGGTCGTTCCACGCGCCACGCGCAGAATGGTGGGCTCCGGTGACAGGCCCAGCTCGCTCCACCGGTCCTCGTGCGCACAGTTGGCCCGAACCCAGTCGCGTCCGGACTTGATGAACTGCCTGATGCCCTCGCCGCAGAACACCTCGATGTGCGCCATCCGCGTTCCGCTCGTACATGCGTTCAGCGAGTCATAGCGGCCAGGGTGGCCGATCAGGTCACCGGCCTTGACGGGAAATCCACCGGCGGTCCCCTGCGGATCGCCCGCGCTGCACCTCCGGTTCGTCGTGACAATCACCCGGTCGAACATCGAATCCGGAATCCGCTCTTTCGCGACCGGCCCGCCATTCTGCGCGCCCAGGCAAATCCATCCGTCCACCGCCGCGGAAGCTGCGACGTAGCCGCCCGCCTCGGGCGCATACAGCGTTGCTCCGTTCAGGTCCGTTAGCTGGCCCCACGTTGCACCATGCACCGTGTCAGTCTTGCCGATGCTGACACTTGCCCCCTGCGGCACGATGCCAACGATGGGGCCGTTCGGCGTCCTGCGCACAGGCAGACCCACCTGCGACGGATCCGCAACCTGCCCACTGCGACCCGGCCGTGGCCTGTCCTGCGCAAACTGCGTCACCTGCCACTGCCGCGACCAGTACGCCGGTTTCTGCCGCTTCGGGAAGTTGTCATAGTCAGCGTTGGACATCAGGTGCATGTACAGGCTGTAGAACGTCAGCTTCGTGCCGCGCGGAAACTCCATCTCGTGCCGCACCAGGGCAAAGCCCGTGCTGTACGGAGCCCGAAGCGGCACGTTACTGCCGTCCACGCTTGCCTCGCTGACCGGATAGTCCTGGTTGGCGCGATACGCGATCAGCACACCGTCCGCGATGCAGCGTAGTCCCGCGTCGAGGTCGAGCGCCTGCCCCGCGCCCGCCTCCGTGAAGTGGATGCCACCGTGCCACATGCCCTTGCGGCTGACGAGATACGCGCCGGACGGCTCGTTCGTGGCAAGAAGGCGATAAATGTCGTGCTCGTCGGTGAAACGGGTGGATGCACTGGCATTGCCTTGCGCCTTGCGCAGAAAGGGAAAGGCAAAGGCCAGTTGTTTGAGGACGGGAGGTTGCGGCGTCTGCGGGCGGTGAGGTGCCGGTTTGCTCGTCATGGATTCGGTGCTCTCCTGGATGAGAAGGACCGCACGAATATGACGGACAAACAAGCATCGTCAATTAGCCAAGTTCTGATTTCATACAAACACTAATATGAAAGACGATCAGCGTCTGCTGACGGTCGCGGGCGCGCTGCCGGCCGAGCGCATCATGGGTGTCGAGACGGGCGGCTGCCCGCACACGGCGATCCGCGAGGACGCGTCGATCAACCTCGAAGCGGTCGAGCGCATGCTCAAGCGTTTTCCGGACGCGGACATCGTGTTCATCGAATCGGGTGGCGACAATCTCGCGGCAACCTTCAGCCCGGAGTTGTCGGACCTGACGATCTACGTGATCGACGTGGCGGGTGGCGAGAAGATCCCGCGCAAGGGCGGACCCGGCATCACGAAGTCGGATCTGCTCGTGATCAACAAAACGGATCTCGCGCCGCTGGTGGGCGCGAACCTCGACGTGATGGCGTCGGACGCGAAGAAGATGCGCGGCGAGCGGCCCTTCGTGATGTGCAATCTGAAGGCGCTCGAGGGGCTCGACGAAGTGGTGAAGTTTATTGAAAAGAAGGGGTTGTTGAAGGTGTGAGGGGAGGATTTGGGAATGCGCGTGGTGTCGTCTTTACACGCCACGCTGCTAATCCCTACTCCGGCAACAACGCCGCCAACACATCCACCGTCCTCGCCGTCGCCCCGCGATGCCTCGCCGCGAACGCGGCAGCCGCACCGCCCATCGCGAGCCGCCGCGACTTGTCGCCGAATAGCTCGCGCAGCGCGCGCGCCAGATCGGCGGGGTCCTGCACCTGCACGGCGGCACCGGCCGCGACCGCATCGGCGGTGGCCTGCGTGAAGTTGAAAACGTGCGGTCCGATCAGCACCGGTACGCCGACCGCGCACGCTTCGATCAGGTTCTGTCCGCCGAGCGGCAATAGACTGCCGCCGATAAACGCAAGATCCGACGCCGCGTAGTAAGCGCCCAACTCGCCCATCGAATCGCCGAGCAGCACGTTCACGTCGCGAGGCAGCGGCGGCACGCCATCGTCGACAGTACGCGCCGCCGACGCGACCTTCGCATCGGGTGCCCAGTTCGATCGGCGTTCGAGCCGCAACCCCGCCTTCTCGACGAGCGCCGCGACTTCATTGAAGCGTTGCGGGTGACGCGGCACCAGAATCAGCAGCGCATCGTCGACGCCGAGCGCGGCGAGCGCCTCGAGCACCAGCGCCTCTTCACCCTCGCGCGTGCTCGCCGCGACCCACACGGGCCGCGTGCCGATCGCCGCGCGCCACGCGTGGCCGCGCGCCGCGAGTTCGGGCGGCGTGCTCATGTCGAACTTCAGATTGCCGAGCACCGCGACGTTGCGCGCGCCGAGCGAGGTCAGCCGCTCGGCATCGGACGGGCTCTGCGCGAGCACGCGCGCGAAGCCGCCGAACACGTCCTTGGTCGCGCCGCCGAACTTTGCCGCGCGCTTGAACGAACGCGCCGACATCCGCGCATTGGTCAGCACGAGCGGCACGTCGGCGCGCCGGCATTCGTCGATCAAGGTCGGCCATACCTCGGTTTCCATCACGAGACCGAGCGACGGCCGCCACGCGCGCAAAAAGCGCCGTACCGCATGCGGCATGTCATAAGGTAGATAACTGCGCAACACGCGGTCGCCGAAAATCTCGGTGCCGGTCGCGCGGCCGCTCGGCGTCATGTGCGTGAGCAGAATGCGAGCGTCGGGGCGCGCCTTCATCAGCGCATCGATCAGCGGCTGCGCGGCGCGCGTCTCGCCGACCGACACCGCATGCACCCAGATCAACGGCGCGTTGTCTTCAGGCAAGCGTCCACGCGAATAACCGAAGCGCTCGCCAATATGCTCGCGATATCCGCGCTCCTTGCGCGAACGGATCAACAGACGCAGCACGGCAAGCGGCGCGATCAGCCACCAGAGCGCGCGATAGATCGCTCTTAGCATCGGCGCTCCGCGTGGTTCGTCTTCGTCGCAAAGTCCACGACGCTGATACGCGCGATGCGGACCGGCACCTGCCCGGCCCTCGAAACGACCGCCGCGCTCAAACCAGCGCCCTGCCCTTCAGGCGCTCGAGAATGCCGAGCGGCGCGCATTCCGGCTGCGCCATCGCCTTCACCGGCAGGAAGAAAGTCTGCTCCAGCATGAACTGGCCGGACATCACCGCGTGCGAGGTCTGGTCGGAGAAGCACACCCACACGCTGCCCGGCGGAAACGGCATGGTCTGCTGCGGGCTCGTCTTCTGATAATCGAGGTCGGCCTTCATGCCGTCGTGCAGATTGAGCATCAGATGGTCGTACTCGCTGCGCGGTGACTTCGTCACATGCAGCAGGTTCAGCAGCCACGCGGAGCCCGGCATCTGCGGCTTGATGCGCGGCAGGAAGCGCTGCGCCATGTCCTCGAACGGCTCGCCGACGCGCCACACGCGCGGCACGCCGTGCGGATTCACATTGGTGAACACGCGCAGGATGCGCTCGCCGTAATTCGGCCGCGACGGAAACGCGTCGACGTGCAGACGGCTATCGTCCTTGCGCCACGAGGTTTCGCGTGTCTCGACCTGATGCAGCCGCAGGCTCGTCGGCGCGACGCGCAGCTTGCCGTTGTACTCGGGAAAGAGCCCGTCGACGAGCGTGCGCGCATTCGCCTGATAACGCGCGATCAACGCGCGCACCGCCGATTGCGTGACCGCATCGCCGGCCACGCCATGCAGCGCGCCGCCGTTCGGTTCGAGACTGATGTTCTTGCGGTTCGGATCGGCGAGCGCCGGGTCGAGCAGCGCCTGCTCGCCGCCGTCGATCGCGAAGCGCAGGTTCGGGAAGTACAGCACCTTGCCGCGCTCGACGCCGGCGAGCAGCGTTTCGCGCGGCACGGACAGGTTGCAGCCGTGCCAGTCTGCGTTCGCTACTTCGATGATCTGGGTTTCGTTCATGGTCGCCCTTTGGAACGGAGGGTGCGCAAGGCGAAGCGCACCGACAGGTTGCAGCAGGTGCTGATAACTGCCGGCCCGGGTTACAGCAAACCAAATGCGGCCAGCGCCGACTTGACCTGCTGCAGCGTGGGCGGCTGCCCGGCCGCGCCGAGATTAACGACGTTCGGCGACCAGTAGCCGCCAGTGCGCCACGCGGTCGAGAAATTGTACAACTCGACCGTAGGCCGCTTCAGCGCCGCCGCGATGTGGACCAGACCTGTGTCGACCCCGACCGTCGCGGCCGCGCCATCGATCAGCCCCACCACCGCCGGCAGCGACAGCTTCGGCGGCACGATCGCGGCCGCGCCGAACTCCTTCGCGAGCCGCTCGCTGGTCGCGCGCTCGGCGTCGCTGCCCCACGGCAGCACGATCGACGCGCCGCGCCGCACCAGCGTTTGCCCGAGTTCGATCCACGCGGCGTCGGGCCACTGCTTGTCGGCGCGCGAAGTCGCGTGCACGAACACCACGTACGGCACCGGCAGATTCAGATTGGCTTGCGACAGCGCGAGCGCGGCGCGGCCCGTATCGAGACCGAAGTCGATGTCGTCGGTGGGTTGCGGCGGCGGATCGTTCAGCGCCGCGGCCACCAGTTGCCGCGTGCGTTCGACCACATGCGTGCGCGGCGCGATCGGCACGCGCTGCCCGTAAAAAAAGCGCACCGGCCATTCGTAGCCGGCGCCGTCGGTGCGGTTGCCGAGCCCGACGAGCGGTCCGCGCGCCATGCTCGCGACCCACGCGGTCTTGATCAGCCCCTGACAGTCGATCACCAGATCGTAGTGCTCGGCGGCGAGCGCGCGCCGAAACGCACCGATCTCGCGCCAATTGTCGACGGACAGGATGCGCTTGCGCCAGCGCCGCAGCGACACCGGAATCGCGCGCCGCACGCCGCTCACGAGCTCCACGAGCCCGAGGAAGCTTTCCTCGACGAGCCAGTCGATCTGCGCGTCGGGATGGCGGCGCCGGATATCGGCGATCACGGGCATGTTGTGAACGACGTCGCCCAGCGACGACACCCTCACGATCAGAATCTTTTGCGCGCTCAAGAGTGGGAAAACCGGCTATCCGGCTCGAAGATGCGTTGAAAGGACCGCAATTCTAGCGCGTCGGATATCAAAGACATGAAAAACGCGGCGCGGTAAGGCAACCCGCGCCGCGTTCGGTAGCGGCGACGCTTCGACCCGTATTGACGAAGTTCGAAGCGCGCCGCCGCATCAGCCGTCAGAACGGCAGTTTCGCATCGGCCTTCTCCGCGAGAATCACGCGGCGGAAGTCGTCCTGGATGCGCTTGAGCGCCGCGTCGTTGTCGGCTTCGAAACGCATCACGACGACCGGCGTCGTGTTCGACGAACGCGCGAGGCCGAAGCCGTCCGGATACTCGACGCGCAGACCGTCGATCTTCACGACGTTGTCCGCGCCGGTGAACTTCGCGTTCTGCTGCAAGCGCGCGATCAGCTCGAAGTTCTCGCCTTCCTCGAGCTTCAGTTGCAGCTCGGGCGTGGAGTGCGAGTTCGGCAGCGAGTTCAGCAGCTTGCTCGGGTCGGCGACGCGCGTGAGGATCTCGAGCAGACGCGCACCGGTGTACAGGCCGTCGTCGAAACCATACCAGCGGTCCTTGAAGAACACGTGGCCGCTCATTTCACCCGCCAGCGGCGCGCCGGTTTCCCGCAGCTTCGCCTTCACGAGCGAGTGGCCGGTCTTCCACATCAGCGGCTCGCCGCCCTTGTCCTTGACCCACTTCGCGAGATTGCGCGTGCACTTCACGTCGTAGATGATCTGCGCGCCCTTGTTGCGCGACAGCACTTCTTCGGCGAACAGCATCAGCTGACGGTCCGGGTAGATGATCTGGCCATCTTTGGTGACGACGCCCAGGCGGTCGCCGTCGCCGTCGAACGCGAAGCCGATTTCCGCATCCGTTTCCTTCAGCGCGCGAATCACGTCTTCGAGGTTCTCCGGGTGCGCCGGGTCCGGGTGGTGATTCGGGAAGTTGCCGTCGACTTCGGTGAACAGTTCGACCAGTTCGCAGCCGAGCTTTTTGAACAGCTTGGGCGCGAGCCCGCCGGCCACGCCGTTGCCGGTATCGACGACGATCTTGATCGGACGCGCGAGCTTCACGTCGCTCGCAATGCGTTCGAGATACGCGTCGGCGATGTCGTATTCGGTGTAGCTGCCGTTACCGTCGGCGAAGTTCTCGTCGACGATGCGCTGATGCAGCGCGAGGATCTGCTCGCCGTAAATGGCGGCGCCGCGCAGCACCATCTTGAAGCCGTTGTAGTCCGGCGGATTGTGGCTGCCCGTCACGACGATGCACGAGTCGACGCGGCGCTCGCCGCCCGCGAGCTTCAACGGTACGCTCGCCGCGAAGTAGCCGACCGGCGTGGGCACCATACCCACGTTCACGACGTCGACGCCGGCCGCACGCAGGCCGTCGGACAGCGCGCCGATCAGTTCGGGGCCCGACAGGCGCCCGTCGCGCGCGACCACGACCGCGTCGCCGCCCTGCGCGCGCACTTCGCTGCCGAACGCGCGGCCGATGGAACGCGCGGCGTCGGCGTCGAGCGTCTTGCCAATGACGCCACGAATGTCATACGCCTTGAAAATCGATTTGGAGATCATGTTGGCTCACTTGCGTGCAATGGAAAATTTTGACCTGCGCATAGACGATAACCGGTAAAAACGCGGAAAAAATCGCATTAAAAACCACGGTAATACGCGCGTTAAAAAACCGCGTTATCACGCCTCGTTGCGCCCTTGCCGGAAGCGGTCCGGTTCCAACTTATAATTGCGTTCTTCTGACCAGCCTGAATAACGCCATTCTAATGCTTAGACGCCCTCCTTTTGTAAAGTTGCCGCGGCTGCCGGCCGGGCGGGCGAACGCGCACAGCGCCGCATGCATGGCCGCAAGAGGTGGCTTGAGCGGCGCGCAGCGGCGAGCGGCCAACGGATGCTGATGCTCAAACGCTTCGCCAATCCCGACGTCACGCGCGCGTTTACGAACATCGTCTGGCTGGGTCTCGAGCGGCTCACGCAGATCGGCGTGGCCATCGTGATCAGCGGCATGCTCGCGCGTTACTTCGGGCCCGATACCTTCGGCAAATGGCAGTACGCGAACACACTGCTGCTGGTGCTGTCGCCGATCACATGGGTGTGCGGCGCGGAAATCCTGGTGCCGACCATCGTCAACCGACCGCCCGAACAACTCGGCACCGTACTGGGCAGCGCGTTCGCGTTGCGTTTCTCCGTCTCCACCGTTGCACTGCTGCTCACGTGGCTCGGCATTGCGCTGCATTTCTTCGAGCCGCTCGTCGGTGCGATGCTCGCCGGCCTCGCGCTTACGATGCTGTTTCGCGAGCCGTTCGTCGGCGTGATCAACGCGTGGCTGCAAAGCATGACCTACAGCAAGCCGCAGTTGCTGACCAGCATGAGCACCGCTGTGATCAAGGCCGGTCTCGTCTATCTGCTGGTGCGCGCGACGGCCGCGCCCGCGCGTTTCGGCTGGCTGTGGGCGCTCGAATCGGCGGCGATCGGCGCGGTGCTGTCGCTCTATTTCATGCACCGGCATGGCGGCAAGCTGGGCTGGCATGTCGAACGTTCGCTCTTCAAGCACTTCGCGAGCGCGGGCACGGTATTCTGGCTCGGGCTCATCTGTATGTATCTGTTCCTGAAACTGGACCGGCTGATGCTGGAGCGCGCGATTACTTTCGCCGACCTCGGGCGCTACTCGGCCGCCCAGCAGTTGAATGAAAACTGGATCACGCTCGCACTGATGCTCGCGCAAACCATTGCGCCCGCATTCGTCTATCGAGTCCGAGGCATCGCGCAACTGCGCCGCAACCTTTGGCGGCTCACCGCACTGACCGCCGTGCTGATGGTGGGCGGCGCATTCGTGCTCGATCTGCTCGCGGGCTTCATCATCCGCCGTGTGTTCGGGCCGGACTTCGAAGGCGCGATCGAGATCTTCCGCTGGGCCGTGTGGCTGTCTGTGCCCGCCGGTATCGAGGCGATCGGGAATCTGGTCGTGCTCAAGTATCAGGCCAAGTTCGTGTTGCTGGCGAAGTGGCTGCTCGCGCTCGCCGTCGCGTTCGCCGTCAATCTGTTGGCGATCCCGCGACTCGGTGCGTATGGCGCGCTGGTCGGCCTCGCGGCCGGCTATCTGGCGGCCGCCTCGGTTAATCTTTATTACATCCGTTTCAAATTGCGCCCATGACGAATTCATCCGCCACCGCGCAAACCACGCTCGACGACGTCGCGGTGCTGATGCCCGCCTACAACGGCCAGGCGGACGTCGATTCTACGCTCGCGTCGTTTGAAGAAAGTGCGCTGGTGCACGTTTTGATCGTCGATGACGGCAGCACGCCGCCGATCGTCGCGCCCGCGCTGCCGAACCTGAAGGTCGAAGTGCTGCGCATGGCGCGCAACAGCGGCATCGAGCGCGCGCTGCAAACCGGGATCGATGCGCTCGCGCAGCGCGGCTTTCGCTTTGCCGCGCGCATCGACGCGGGGGATCGCGCGGTGCCGCAGCGGCTCGCGAAGCAGCGCGCGTTCATGGGAGCGCATCCGAACGTGGCGGGTCTCGGCATGTGGACCCAGGTCGTCACGCGCGCGGGCGAGCCGCTTTTCATGCTGACGCCGCCGGCCGAGCCGAACGTGATCCGGCGCCAGCGCTTTTTCCGTTCCTGCCTCGCGCATCCGTCGATGATGCTGCGTATCGATGCCGTCCGCACAGTCGGCAACTACCGCGCCGCGTATCCTTCGGCCGAGGACCTCGATCTGTTCTTACGTCTGATGGAACGCTACGATTGCGCGAACCTGCCGGAACTCGGCCTTTTCTATGAGCTGAACGAAGGCGGCATCAGCGCGACGAAGCGGCGCCGGCAGATCGGTTCGACGCTGCGTTTGCAGTTGCGCTACTTCAACGTGGCCAATCCATATGACTGGCTGGGCCTCGCGAAGAACCTGTCGCATCTGCTGCTGCCTTATCGCACGTTGCAGCGGGTCAAGCGCGCGCTGCTCACGCCGCGCGCGAGCCGTTGAGGCGCGCCGCGTGTGAGCGCTGTCGCTGTCGCTTCGTTCGCTGAACTTCGCGCCGCTGCGTGCGGCGCCGTATTCGTATCACTGGTCCACACTTCATTCAACGCCGTGCCTTTTTCCGCATGAAGCCCTCTTTCAAGTCGACGCCCGCGCTGCGCATTACACTCGTCTGCAACACGGCCTGGGCAATCTATACGTATCGGCAAGGGCTGATCCGCACACTGATCGGGCGCGGGGTCGATGTGACGGTGCTTGCGCCGCGCGATCGCACGTTCGAGTTGCTTGCCGCGATGGGCTGCCGTTGCATCGAGTTGCCGATGGCGTCGAAGGGCACGAGTCCGGGCGAAGATCTGCGCACGCTCTTTGCGCTCTATCGGCAGTACAGGAGGATCCGTCCGCACGTCGTGTTTCACTACACGATCAAGCCGAACATCTACGGCTCGATCGCGGCGAAGCTGGCTGGCGTGCAGTCGGTGGCGGTCACCACCGGGCTCGGCTATGTGTTCATCCAGCATAGCCGCGCCGCGCAGATCGCCAAAAGGCTGTATCGTTTCGCGTTCCGCTTTCCGCGTGAAGTATGGTTCCTGAATCGCGACGATCAGGCCGCGTTCATCGACGGCAAGCTGCTCGTGCATCCGGAACGCGCGCGGTTGTTGCACGGCGAGGGCGTCGATCTCGAGCAGTTCGCGTTCACGCCGCTGCGCGCTCGCGCGGAGTTTCGATTCGTGCTGATCGGGCGGCTGCTGTGGGACAAAGGCGTCGGCGAATACGTCGAGGCCGCACGGCAATTGCGCGAGCGCTATCCCCATGCGCGCTTCCAGTTGCTCGGGCCGGTCGGCGTCGACAATCCGAGCGCGATCACGGGCGACGAAGTCGCCGCGTGGGAACAGGAAGGCGTGATCGAATATCTGGGCGAAGCGCACGACGTGCGGCCGTTCATCGCCGATGCCGATTGCGTGGTGCTGCCCTCATATCGCGAAGGCGTGCCGCGCACGCTGATGGAGGCGTCGGCGATGGGGCGGCCGATCGTCGCGACCGACGTGCCCGGCTGCCGCGAAGTGGTGGCCGACGGTGTCAACGGTTTGTTGTGTGAAGCGCGCAATGCGCAGAGCCTCGCCGCGAGTCTCGCGCGCATGCTCGATATGAGCGGCGGGGAGCGGCGCGCGATGGCGGAAAGCGGCCGGCAGAAAGTCGCGACCGAATTCGACGAACGCATGGTCGTCGATACGTATAAAGACCTGGTGCAGAAAATCACGGGTGTTTTACTTTAATGGGAGCAACAGCATGACCACGAAGGGCACGATTCTGGTAACCGGCGGCGCGGGTTTCATCGGCTCGCACACCTGCGTCGAACTGCTGAACGGCGGCTACGACGTTGTGGTGATCGACAACCTCGTGAATAGCAAGCGCGAATCGTTGCGGCGCGTCGAGCAGATCACCGGCCGTGCGGTGAGCTTCTATGACAACGACGCACGCGACGCAGCCGCGCTGCAGCGCATTTTCGACGCGCATCCGATCACCGGCGCGATCCATTTCGCGGCGCTAAAAGCGGTCGGCGAATCGGTCGCGAAGCCGATCGAGTACTACGCGAACAACGTCGGCAGCCTGCTGACGCTGCTCGGCGTGATGCGCGATCGCAACGTCAAGCAGTTCGTGTTCAGTTCGTCGGCAACGGTGTATGGCGTGCCTGAAAGCTCGCCGATCGACGAATCGTTCCCGCTGTCGGCGACCAATCCGTATGGTCAATCGAAGTTGATCGCCGAGCAGATCCTGCGCGATCTGGAAGTGTCGGACCCGTCGTGGCGCATTGCGACGCTGCGCTACTTCAATCCGGTCGGCGCGCATGAGAGCGGTCTGATCGGCGAAGATCCGGCCGGCATTCCGAACAATCTGATGCCGTACGTCGCACAGGTCGCGGTCGGTAAGCTCGAAAAGCTGCGCGTGTTCGGCGGCGACTACGAGACGCCCGACGGCACCGGCGTGCGCGATTACATCCACGTGGTCGATCTCGCGCGCGGGCATCTCGCCGCGCTCGATGCGCTCGTCAAGCGCGATGCGAGCTTCGTCGTCAATCTCGGCACGGGCCAGGGCTATAGCGTGCTCGACGTGGTGCGCTCGTTCGAGAAGGCGTCGGGCCGGCCGGTGCCGTACGAGATCGTCGCGCGCCGCCCGGGCGACGTCGCGCAGTGTTTCGCGGACCCGAGCGCGGCCGAGAAGATCATCGGCTGGCGCGCGCAGTTCGGTATCGAGCGCATGTGCGCGGACCACTGGCGCTGGCAGTCGACGAATCCGCAGGGGTTTGCTTAAAGCGCTTCGGCGTCATCGCGTCGGGGTAAAAAACGGCGGCGGCATTCGCATCGCGCGGATGCCGCCGTTTGCTCGCCTACTGCGCGGATTCGCGCGGATAAAAATACAAACCGGCAACGTTCAACGCACCGGTCATTCCTTCCTTCGGCACCGCCGACACCAGAAAACGCCCGTGGGCGCCTCGCATTTCGTCAGGCGTGCAGCGCGCCGCCCGGGTGAACACGAGCTGCCAGTTTTGCGCGCTGTCGCACTCGCGAGCGCCAGCGACAATTCACGCTCAGGCGCAACGCGGCTTTCATGGTCGCGCGCAGGGTCGTTCGTCACCAGCACAGCACAAGCCGCCGCGCCCAGCAGAATGCCGAAGAGTCCGTTACTCCAGAAAACCCCGGCGAAGCGCGCGGCGTCCACTAAACGATTGGCTCGGTGGACACGGCTAAAAGCGGCATATTCAGCGGGCGGTCCGGGAAAGTGAAGGATCGTCTGGATCGCGAGAGGAATGAGGAAAAGCACCACGATCGCCAGTGCAACGGCAATCGTTCGGCCATTGCCGGCGAGGAAATGCCGGCTCAACACCCAGCTTTTACCGGAACCCGATCGAACGGAAATCCAGGCATTGGCTATCAGCGCGCACGCCAGCATCACGGCCGTCATACCCAGAAAAGATGCATGACCGTTCAGCAGAAATCCAAGGCTCACCGCAAGGAGGAGAAGTCCGTCTGCGCGTCCCATGATCAATGTCGCTACGGACACCGTGAACGCAGCAAAAGCAAAGTAGTAGAGATGCGGGAACCAGGGACCCGCGAAGGCCTGGTAGTTGATGTAAGCGGTGACGCCAACGAATATGGCCGTGGTGACGACGGCTGCCGCGGTGGCTTCCGTCCTCGCCTGCTGCATCCTGATCAGAATCGTCCCGATTGCCGCGATCCAGAAAGCGGAAAGCAGCGCAACCGCAAGGATCTGACCGGAAAACGGCGACGCAACCGCGTGCGTCAGATCGAAAAATACGATCTCGCCCGCGGCCAGCGCGTAAAGAAGCGCGGGACCAGGATGATTGAACCCCCGCTATGCCATCGACAGCCACGCATTTGTTCGGCTGGACGCTAGGCTGCCGCCCCCGACTCTTCGAGCCGGAACACCGCAATGGCGTCCTTCAGAATGACGGCCTGCTCCTCCAGCGACTTCGCCGCGGCCGCCGCCTGCTCGACGAGCGCCGCGTTGTGCTGGGTGACCTCGTCGATCTGCGACACCGCCTTGTTGACCTGCTCGATGCCGTCGCTCTGTTCGAGCGCCGACGCCTCGATCTCGCTCATCACGCCGGTCACGCGCTCGACGGCCTTCATCGCTTCCTGAATCGTCTTCTGCGCATCCGACACCAGCGACGCGCCCTCCTCGACCTTCGCCGCCGACTCGCCGATCAACTCCTTGATCTCCTTGGCCGCCGCGCCCGAGCGCTGCGCGAGGCTGCGCACTTCCGAGGCCACCACCGCGAAGCCGCGGCCCTGCTCGCCCGCGCGAGCCGCTTCGACGGCCGCGTTCAGCGCGAGGATGTTGGTCTGGAACGCGATCCCCTCGATCATGCCGATGATCTCGGTGACCTTGCGCGACGAATCGCTGATGCCGTCCATCGTCTCCGTCACGCGCGACACCACCTTGCCGCCGCGCGTGACCGTATCGAGCGCGCCGTGCGCGAGGCGGTTCGCCTGCTTCGCGTTATCGGCATTCTGCTTCACGGTCGCCGACAGCTGCTCCATGCTCGCGGCGGTCTCCTGCAGCGCGGCCGCCTGCTGCTCGGTACGCGCCGACAGATCGGCATTGCCCGACGCGATCTCGTTCGCGCCCTGCGTGATCGCGCTCGTGCTGCCGCGCACCTTGCCGACCGTTTCCACAAGGCCGTCGCGCATCCGGGTCAGCGCGCCGAGCAACTGACCCATCTCGTTGCGCGATTTGACCTTGATCGCGACGCTCAGGTCACCGGCCGCGATGCGCTCGAAGTGCTTGACCGTCGCGTTGACCGGCTTGATCAGCGCCGACGACAGCGCGACGCGCGCGCCCACGGCAATCACGAGCGCGATCACCGCGATCGCGCCGAACAGCACTGTCGCGAGCTGGAAGCGTCGCGCGCCGGTCGCGGCCTGCTGATGCTGATTGTCCATCTGCGCCTGTTCTAGCGCGTCGATCGCTTTCGAGTAAGACGCGTACAGGCTGTTCGCGGTATCCCCCTGGATGGTGCGGAAGGTGTTGAAGTCGAAGTCGGTCAATGCCTTGAATTCCGGTTCGATCGCCTTGTCGACGAGCGCCGCGCGCGCCTCGCCGACGCTGTGCGCGAGCTTGCGCTCGGCGTCGCTCGCGAACGGGCCGGCCATGTAGTTGTGGAAGTCGTTGTTCGATTCGACCAGCACCTTGTGCGCTGCCGGCAGCAGATCGTCGGTCTGCTTGCCGATACTGAACAACGTCTGATAGGTGCCCAGCGCGAGCTGCACCTGCAGGAGCTTCTCGGAACTCGCCTTCAGATGCGACAGCGCGGCCTCGCTGCGCTGCGTGTCGTCGAGGCTGTCGTTGGCGAGCTTCAGCGCGCCGTATCCGACAGCGATTACTGTCAGCAGGAAGGCGACGAATACGCTGATCACGAGCGTCAGTCCGCCGCGAATTGTGATGTTGTTTAGCATTGGGTCTCCGGAACGCCTTTGTTGCGCGCGACTGACACTTCGTCGCATCCAGGTTTACGGTTGCGGCGCGCGTGCGGCGCATAGGGGGAATCCATGAGAAGCCAGCGCTGACGGGCCTCTGCGGGCCGCTTCGATCTCGCTATCTGGGATATTTCTGCTGGCCCGCATGAAAGCTATGCGTCCCAGCCGCGCGCCGGCCGCCGTACGTTTCGTTTGTATAATTCCGCGTCTTCGCTCAGGCCCATTTTCATGCTTAGTTTTGCGCTCGGCTTTCTCGTCTCTCTGCTGATCACGCTGTTAATCGTGCGCTATGCGCATCTGCATGAAAAATTCTCGACCGATACCGATCTGGCCGGCGTGCAGAAATTCCATGTGCGTCCGGTGCCGCGCATCGGCGGGACCGGGATTCTGCTCGGGCTGCTCGCTTCCGCGGTGCAATTGCATCGCGCGTATCCGGCCGTGTCGGGCAGCATTCTCGGGTTGATCGCGTGCGGCATGCCGGCGTTCGGCTCGGGGCTCGTCGAGGATCTGACCAAACGCGTGTCGCCGCTCGCGCGCCTCGTCTGCACGATGGCGGCCGCCGCGCTCGCCTGGTTCTTTCTCGACATCGCCGTGACGCGCATCAGCGTGCCGCCGCTCGACTTTCTGCTGTCATATGCGGCGATCTCGTTCGTGGTCACGGTGCTCGCGGTCGCGGCGCTCGCCAACGCGATCAATATCATCGACGGCTTCAACGGCCTCGCGTCGATGGTCGCGTTCATGATGTTCGCGTCGCTCGCGTATGTGGCGTTCCAGGTGCACGACCCGGTCGTGCTGTCCGCGTCGTTCATGATGATGGGCGCGGTGCTCGGCTTCTTCATCTGGAACTTCCCGGCCGGGCTGATTTTTCTCGGCGACGGCGGCGCTTACTTCATCGGCTTCATGCTCGCCGAGTTGTCGATCCTGCTCGTGATGCGCAATCGTGACGTATCCGCGTGGTATCCGGTGCTGCTTTTCATGTACCCGATCTTCGAGACCTGCTTCTCGATCTACCGCAAGAAGTTCATTCGCGGCATGTCGCCGGGCATTCCGGACGGCGTGCATCTGCATATGCTGGTCTACAAGCGGCTGATGCGCTGGGCGGTCGGCGCGCGCACCGCGCGCGAGCTGACGCGCCGCAACTCGCTGACGTCGCCGTACCTGTGGCTGCTGTGCCTGATCGCGGTCGTGCCGGCGACGCTGTTCTGGCGGCACACGCTGCATCTGTTCTGCTTCGTTGTCGTATTTGCGGCGACTTATGTGTGGCTTTACGTGAGCATCGTGCGGTTCAAGTCGCCGAGGTGGATGGTGGTGAGGAAGGGGAAGCGGTAGGCAGGAACGACAAAGGCGCCCGGTGGGCGCCTTTTTGTTGGACGAAATAGACGGAGCCGCATCCAAAGCGGCTCATGTGTGTCATGGATATCGGCCGAAAATTCGAAATCCGTTCATTCGGCTCGAGAAATGGCAATAAAACCCGCTCGTCACAGAGATTCCTCGAGATTCATCAATGCACGGGATAAAGAAGAGCCCTGTCGCCGGGGCTTTCGTCTAATTCGTGCGATACCACCGCCATAGCTTCATGATCGCCACATACGCCAACACCGCCGCGATCAGTTCGATAGTCATCCATACCCCGATATACAGGTTTTCGGGGTCGCGGACACCGAGCCTCTCCGAAGCCCCCCACCATACTCGCGCTTCACCTTCTGTCCACGGATCGGAGATTCGGACATAACGGAATGAAAGAAGAAACAACCCAATAAACAGCGCGATCTTGAAGAGCCTACGGACAAGTGTTGCCATATGTGATGACCTCAATTGTTCCGTAGGCGCGAAGCCCGGAATTGCCGGCAGGAATCGTCATAGTGTGCAGCAGTGAGTTGCGGATTCTCAGGAAGTCCGTACGGCTCGGCAAGGTAATGCAGCCAAGCGAAATACCCCGACCACCTGCCGGATGCAACCGGAACTGGCCACGCTTGACGCCGTTGACCCATGTCCAGTCATCAATCACACCATCGTCACGATATAACGCGAACCATTCACTGTGATCGGTTGGACTCCCATCATAGGCACTAAACGCATCTTTCATCCACGCTAATGCCCTGGAGCCTACACCGCCAGCGGGACGCGCGACGATCCAGTATTTACCGGCGGGGATCGGCCCCTTGTCAGGTACAGCCGTGCAGCCGCCCCGATTGCCGTATTGCCGGTCGCCCGAATAAGCGTCGAAGGTGCCGATGCCGGAAATGATGAGCGGTGATAGGGGCTCGTGCTTCACGAGAGATTTGCCGGTGTCGTAAACTCTCCTGAGCAAAAAAATCCCCGTCGCCCGGGCTTTCGTCTACTTGGTGCGATACCACCGCCATAGCTTCATGATCGCCACATACGCCAGCGCCGCCGCAATCAGTTCAATCGATACCCACACCACGAAATACAAATCTTCGGGATCGCGCACGCCAAGCCAGCGCGAAGCAGCAAACCATGCCCGCGACTCGCTTTCTGTCCACTCATAGGCGTATGGACGGACATAGAGCAGAGAGAGATAGAACAGGCAGATGAACAGTGCGACCTTGAACACCCTACGGGCAAGTGTTGCCATATGTGATGACCTCAATTGTTCCGTAGGCGCGAAGCCCCGAAGTGCGTGCGGGAATTTCCGCGGTGTGCAGCAGCGCGTTGCGGATTCTCATGAAATCGCTATGGCTCGGCAGCGTGATGCAGCCTAGAGAAATCCCGCGTCCGCCTGCCGGATGCAAACGGAACTGCCCGCGTTTGACGCCATTAATCCACGTCACATCATCAATCGTCCCATCATCACGATACAGCGCGAACCATTCACCGTGATTCGATGGGTGACGCATTGCTGTATTCCACTCATCTTTTGCCCATGCAAACACCTGAGACCGGATGCCGCCCGTAGGGCGGTCGACGATCCAGTATCTACCGGCAGGGAGTGGCCCATCATTAGGCACCATCGTGCAGCCGCCCCGATTACGATATTGATTGTTGCCTGAATAAGCGTCGAAGGTGCCGATGCCAGAAATGGTGAGCGGTGATAGTGGCTCGTTATTTACGAGAAATTTGCCGGCGTAGGCCATGTGTCACGCCCCCTCATTGCGCTGACTGTAGGTCATTGCGTCCTGCATAGGTTCTCCCCGTTGGTGCGCCTAGACCGCAAGCGCGCGTGCCACTGGCGCGCTACTGGTCGATTCCGGATTTGCCGTCTCTTTCGCCTGCACAAAAAAAGCGCGCCTCAAGTGCGCGCAAAACATTTGCATCACGGATAAAAGAGCCAACAGAGCCGCCACCTCAGCGGGCCGACACACCGGGCAGCGACGGTTCAATGCTAGGGGTATGTGCCGGGCGCAGGCTTCAGACGACTCCGAAAAGCCGGGGCTTGTGCGAAGGTTGTCAACTCTGATCGGCAAAAATAAAAAAGCCCCAGCAACTCTGCTGGGGCTCTTATCGATAAACATCCAACGGCCAATTTCAACGGGTCGAACGACCCGCATTCGCGGTTACTGATTCAAGGCTTCGACTACTCCGACGACTCGCGGCAGCGGAACGCCTACGACACCCGCGTCGCCGGCGCCACACTACGCAGCGTCGTCGCCGTCGCCGGCAGATACTCCGGCACCCAGCGCCGCAGATCGCGCCGCACTTCATCGTCGGCCGGCACGCGATGCTGCATGAGCCACGGCAGCAGGTTATCGATCAGGCTGTCCGGCACTTCGCGCGCCTGCGCGATGCGCAGCTTCGGGTGCGGCGTGCGCGTGGTGGTTTCGTCGTCGGCGAGCAGTTCTTCGTAAAGCTTCTCGCCCGGGCGCAAACCCGTGAACACGACCCGAATCTGCTCTTCGGTGAAACCGTACAGGCGAATCAGATCGTGCGCGAGATCGGCGATACGCACCGGCTTGCCCATGTCGAGAATGAAAATCTCGCCGCCGCGCCCCATGCTCGACGCCTGCAACACGAGTTGCGACGCCTCCGGAATCGTCATGAAGAAGCGTGTGATTTCCGGATGCGTGACCGTCACCGGTCCGCCGCGCGCGATCTGTTCCTGGAACTTGGGAATCACGCTGCCAGCGCTGCCGAGCACGTTGCCGAAGCGCACGGTCTCGAACTGCGTGCGCCGCGCGCCCTGCTGCTGCAGCGCCGAGCACGCCATCTCCGCGAGCCGCTTGCTCGCGCCCATCACGTTGGTCGGGTTGACGGCCTTGTCGGTCGAGATCAGCACGAAATGCGCGACGTCGTGGCGGATCGCCGCGCGCGCGACGCGGTACGTGCCAAGCACGTTGTTGCGCACCGCCTGCCAGGTGTTGACCTCTTCCATCAACGGCACGTGCTTGTAGGCCGCCGCATGAAACACGATGTGCGGACAGTAGCGCGCCATCACCTGATCGAGCAGCAGCGAATCCTTCACGTCACCGACGAGCGGCACCACCGACACTTCCGGATACTTGTCGCGGAGCTCTTCGTTCAGGCGGTAGATCGAGAACTCGGAGATGTCGAACGCGACCAGTTGCACCGGACCGAAACGCAGGATCTGCCGGCACAGCTCCGAGCCGATCGAGCCACCCGCGCCCGTCACCATTACGACGCGGTTTTTCAGCAGCGCGGCGACGTGCTCGGTGTCGATCGTCACGGGGTCGCGGCCGAGCAGGTCTTCGAGATCGATCTGCCGCACCCGCGACAGGAACGCCTGGCCTTGCGTGAGCGGCGTGAGCGCGGGCAGTGTCATCGCGCGTACGCCGGCGCGCACGCACAGGGTGGCGATGCGCCGATGCGCCTCCACCGACGCCGACGGCACCGCGATGATCACGTGCTCGACCTTCAGCTCCGTGCAGATTTTCTGCAGATCGCTGATCGCGCCAACCACGCGATAGCCGTAGATTTCACGGCCCTGCTTGATCGGATCGTCGTCGAGCAGACCGACGAGGCGCCATTGGCCCGAGCGCTTCAGCTCGCGCACGAGGTTCGCGCCGGCATTGCCCGCGCCCAGCACGAGCACCGGCTTGCCCTGGCCGACCAGCCCGCCGTAGCGATAGAACTCCTTGGCCGCGCGATACAGCGCGCGTGAGCCGCCCATGGTCAGGAACAGCAGCATCGGCGACACGATCAGCACCGAGCGCGGCACCACCGGCGCCGGCTGCAACAGCGCCGAGCCGATCACGACGACGAGCGCGCCGACGCCGATCGCCTTCGCGATCCGCACCAGATCGGGCAGGCTCGCGAACACCCACATGCCGCGATAGAGGCCGTAGCTGCGAAACATCACCGCATAGATCAGCAGCACCCACACGAGTGCATGCAGCCCGCTCGACCAGAACGGCGCGGGCACCGGTCCGTTGAACCGGATCACATAGGCCAGCAGCCAGGCCATGGCCACCGCGCACAGGTCGAACGCAAACGCACTGAACGAAAGCCATCTGGCTTTGAAGCTTTTCATTGCGCAGAACCTCAGATTGGCCCGGAACGGGACACATGGCGCCGCCAGCGGCGATCAATACACAGCCCCGCTATGACCAGCACGGCAGCCCATGCGACGACAACCAGCCATTGATACAGAAGAGCGAATTGTAGCGCCCAGACAGCAAGCATTATGCCCGCCGCCATGAACAAATACCAAATCCACGCGGTCGATGCGTGCCCCAAACCCGACTGCACCAGTCTTTGATAGTAGTGTTCACGATGCGCCTGCCAAAATTTTTCACCGCGCAGCAGGCGCTTGAGCAGCGTGACCGACGCATCGCCGATGAATGGCGCGAAGCACAGCGCTGGAAACCACACCGGCCAGACGCCCTCGCGCCAGCCCCAATAGCCGAGCGCGCCGGCCAGAAAGCCGAGCGGGATCGAGCCGGCGTCACCGAGAAAGATGCGCGCTGGGTGAAAGTTGAACAGCAGAAAACCCGCGGCCGTGCCTGCGACGATCAGGCTCGCCGTGGCGAGCGCAGGGTCCGCGTGCCTCGACAGCGAGGCCGCCACTGCGTAGCCGCCGAAACCGAACAGCGCCATGCCGCCCGCCAAGCCGTCCGAGCCATCCATAAAGTTGTAGAGATTGACGAGCCACACCAGTAGCACCGCCATGCATGCGAGCGCCCACCAGGGCACGTCGGCCGGATAGACGGCGATCAGCGCCGCCACCGCCGCCGCATGGCCGCCGAAGCGCACGCGCGCTGGCAGGCCGCGTCGATCGTCGATCTGCGAGAGCGCCGCGAGCAGCGCCGCGGCAAGCGCCGCCAGCCACAGCGACGGCGCCGCGAGCACGATCAGCAGCACCGCGACCGGCACGATGCCCCAGCCGCCGACGCGCGGCGTCGGGCGCGTGTGCAGCGAGCGGTCGTTGGGGATGTCAGTGGCGAGCCGCCACGCGAGGCCGGTGCGCAAGAGCGTCCACAGGATCGCGGCGCAGGCGGCAAGTGCGGCGACGGCCCACACGAGCAGATGGAACAACGGGCAAGTGGTGAGTGCAGCGACTGGCATCGCCTTTTGTGGAAGCCAAAAGCTTAGAATTCTAAACCACCGCGTGTGTGCCGGCAGTCTGCATGGGGCAGCGCCATACGCGAGTCTTCCAACTGTGGGTCGCTCCGACGCACTTCGCGCCTGCGGTGTTACCAGACTGTACGTGCGACGCAGTCGCTTGGCCCTCCCGGCAACCAACCAAGGATGTCCTGGAACCCGGTATGATCGGAGCCCCAATTGAACCCTGCCTCAGAGGATGAATGTGAGCATAAATCAGGTGTGGATTGAAGTCTCACTTCTGGAGCACTGGGGACCAAAACCGCACGGCATCCCGCGCGTCACGCAAAACATCTTCCTGCAAAGCTTGCGTCGCGACGATGTGCGGTATTTTTACTACCACCGCACGGAAGAATCGTTCATTGCCATCCGGGACGTCGCGTACTTCAAGCGGCTTGCCGCTGGAGACGAACCGTTCAACGCGGACCGCTGCCCCGCAGGTCACCCGCTCACATCGCAGCTTGCGGAAGGCGATCGGATCTTCTTTTGCGAAGTCGGCTGGGACCACGCGCCGTACTATGGTTGTATGGCCGAATTGAGGCGTGAGCACCCGCGTACGATCTTCGAGTATCTTGTCCACGACCTGATCCCGATCAAATCGCCGATGTTTTTCGAGCAGGAATTCGGCAACCGTGCGGCTCAATTCCTCAGGTTGCTTCCGACTGTCGTCGACCGGTACGTCTGTGTATCGGATAGCACAGCCCGCGATGTGCGCAGCATCCTGGCACCGCGGGCCGAGACGGTCGTGATGAAGAGCGGCAACGATATGGGCCAGACGGGCGTCGCGCCGGACATCGACCGGCCATATGTGCTCAGCGTTGGAACGATAGAGATACGAAAAAATCATCTGCTGCTGTACTACGTCTGGCGAAAACTTGCGGCAGACCTCGCTGAACGCTGCCCAAAGCTGGTTCTGGTAGGTCGCGCGGGATGGCTGGCGAGCGATCTCGTCTATCTGCTTTCGCATGACCCGCTCGTCAAGGATCTGATCGAGATCCGTCACGGCATCACGGACGAACAGCTGGTCGGCTTGCTGAAAGGCTGCATGTTTACGGCATTCCCGTCGCATGCCGAAGGATGGGGTTTGCCTGCGAGCGAAAGCCTGTTTTACGGCAAAGTATGCGTCACCTCGAACAACACGAGCCTTCCGGAGATCAATCCGTTCCCTGCGCTGATGTTCGACTCGTACGACACGGGCCAGGCCTATAGGGTGATTCGCGGTCTGATCGACGACCCCGAACGACTGAAGGCCTATGAAGCGCAGATTCCACAGTGGTTCGAGCGACAAACGTGGGAAAAAAGCTTTGACGAACTCTTTGGCCTAATCGAAGCATAGTCGTCTAAAGCAAGTGCAACTCGGCGTCGCCTCATGGAGGACCGACGTAAATCCGTTCGGCAACGCGTTCGCCCGCGCTGGCGCATCGGGCGGCGCGCGTTGCGCGGGATCGGCTGCGCCTACTCGGTGAAAGAGGACTTGCGGTCATGCTTCTCCCTTGCGCAACCAGGACAGCCAAACGGCCTCTCGCAGCGCTCGCAGAGTGGATTATCGCGGCATGATAGTTAGCGATTCGATGCCGATTCCGATGCGGCGGGGATCTTCGATGCCGAGCCCAGGCAGATCTTTCGGCCGGCAAGGATGGGGAATGACGAACTCCAGCGCATTTGCGTCCACATCGTTGAAGCAAAATTCATAGGTCGTCGCCTCTTCGATCGGCGCGAGCTTCTTAGCGGACGTCTTTGCGCCGGCGCGTACCTGCAGGTCTTTTCTCACGTTGGGACCGAAGACGCTTTTGAGTTCCAACCTGAGCGCAAAGTCGCGTGGCAGCTTGTGCGTAAATTCAAACTTCACGATATCGCCGATAGTCCATCGTCCCCAACTTTCCGCTACCGAGAGTCCCGAAAACGAGGAGACATAGGCAGGCATTCCGTCGATGGATAGAGCTATTCCATCCTCCAGCGCAGCGGCATAGCGGCTCCCGTTATCAATCGTCCGATTGACGGTATTGAGAGGCTTTTGGCCAATGACGACTTGAGAAAGCGGGAGCGCGTCGACACAGCTGAACGTTTCGATGGAAAGCCCGAAATCGTCGAATAGCCGCTTGATATACGCACGCGTAAATCCCAATTCGAGCCAGCCCCAGCGGCGCATCGCCCGCAAGGACTCCCCGTCGAGGCGCGGCCCCCAAGGATAGGGAAGCAGCGAGTTCTCCTGTTCAAGGATAGGTTCCGCCGCCAGTATTATCTTTGCATCGAGCTCCAGGTGATTAATGAGCATTTCGCGCAGACAGTCTCGATGATCGATGACGTGATGGAACGACTCGAAAAAGATAACCGCGTCGTACTTGTAGTTTGCAGTCCTGGACGCTAACCATTGGTCCAATGTTTGCGCGATGACGTTTGGCGGCTCGGGATAGTGCTTCGTTGCATCGCGAATGATCTTGCACTGCAACTCGTTCGGATCGAGAGCGTCGACGCGATATCCCATGCGCGACAGATTCGTGGTCAGCGAACCCACACCGCAACCCACTTCAAGAATGCGCGCGCTCGGCGGAAGGTTGGCGACCTTGATAAGAAACCCATATGCAATCAGCGATATACCCACGGTCCCTGCGGATTTGGTACCCCAAGGATACGGCCAGTCCCGTTCATGCTCCGGATTGAGGTTCGCGTCCGGCAACCCTTCGAGATGGGCGTCATGCGTCCGACCAATGATTTCCTCGTGTACCGATTTCACACGGGCAATATAAGTATCGGAAACCGGGTCGAGGCGTTTCATTTCAGAAAGATCGCCACTGGGTGAGATAGAAAACGCCGCCAAGCGCCGAACGAGATCAGCATTATCCTGAGCAGCATGCTCGACATCTGCAAGCATGCGATCCAACTCTGCGAATTCGGCTTGATTAAAGAGAGTCATGGGTGCTCCTTTCTCCTCATGAGTTAAGTCGCAC
This sequence comes from Paraburkholderia sp. BR14320, assembly GCF_040948665.1. Classification (NCBI taxonomy): domain Bacteria; kingdom Pseudomonadati; phylum Pseudomonadota; class Betaproteobacteria; order Burkholderiales; family Burkholderiaceae; genus Paraburkholderia; species Paraburkholderia sp. BR14320. The sequence goes on along the minus strand of NZ_JBFPKG010000033.1, from coordinate 51,714 downwards.
GGACGGCGGGTTCTATTCAGCCATTCAGAACGCCGCACGGTCTTCGCGGCGCCCCGCTCATTCGGCACTCGCGCTGGAGTTGCCGGCGCAGTCTGGTCTATTTCCGAGCGAGCTTTTCTTCAAGTGCCCAGATCAATCGCTCCTTGTCATTGACGACCTTCTCCAGCACTTCGGAACGGTACTCATAAATCCTCGCGCGTTCTTCCGCGGCTTTCGCTCGAGCGATCAATGCATCGATCTCATGCGGCAAAAGCCCCGCCCACGCTGGCAAATGGGCAGCGCGCCGCTCCTTGTATCGTTCGATGGCCGTAGCGACGCGATCCTTGTCGAACCCGGCAATGAGGTTGGTAAATTTGTTCTGCGTCAGGTGCTCATGAGCGACGTAATAGGCGACATTCTCGACGCGCATATCGCACGCTTCCAAACCGTGGATGGCGTAGATGTAAGGAAAGATGGAGAGGAGCCGTTCGCGAAAATCTGGAATAGTCATTCGTCGAAACATGGAAAGACACCAGTGATTCATCTCCATGAACACCAGAGGCTTGAAAGTTTCGAGGGTTGCGCGGGCGCCTTCGAAGACATCGAGCTCGAAACCCTCGACATCGACTTTCATCGCGTCAACACGCGCGAGGCCCATGGATTCGAATGCTTCGTCCAGACGATAGACCGGCACAGTGTCTACGAAATGGATGCCGTCGTTGATCGAGAACTTGTCGGCAACGAACGATCCAGCCAGGAAGTCAGGATTTCCCTGCATTTTCAATTCGCCAGCCTGCGCGCCCAACGCGAAATTAAGACGCGACACGTTAGTCACTCCAGCCGCGGACAGGTTTTTCTCCAATAGCTCGAAAGTTCGAGGCACAGGTTCAACGGCGGCAATCTTGCCGTTTGGGCAGAATGTAGAAAAAGCGATGGACGTAAATCCGATGTTCGCGCCTACGTCGATAACATGCGACTCGTTGGTAACCAGGGAGTGCAGCACGTCGAGCGTCGCCGGCTCGAATGTGTCGCCCATGCTGGTGAGATAGCCGCTGTCGCCAGTAATGTCGAAAATGGCATCAACAATGCGTACCTTCCTGCTTTGTAGACTCATTTGCAATCCTGAGGTGTAAGTATTTGTATACGATCCGCAGCTAGACAACGATTCTCTATAAGCAGAAGCGCAAATATGGCGTCACCCGAAGTCCCCACGCACCCGCCCGGCTTTGACATAGACGCGATCCCGTGACTCGAGCGGTACTCAACGATGAAATCGGCGAACGAGACTGCCACCATCTGTTGCCGGAGGTTTGGGCGTCGATCGCCGATACCATCTTTGCGATGATGTGCACGTCCCCTCGCCTGCAGTCAAAAGCTTTTCTCCGCACCGGACGATTCGCTACAGTTCGCGGAACGCAATTGAGCGAATTCCGACTCCGATCTGGCGGGCGTCCTCATTGCCCCACTCTGGCACTTCTTTGGGTCTGCCTGGACACGGGATCAGCAGCGTCAGCATCTTTGTCTTTACGTCACGAAACCTGAACGAATATGACTTTTTGTCTTCTACCATCCTTAGAGTCTCGACCTGAGACTTCTGGTCGATCACTACAGTGAGGTACTTGCCGACATTTGGCCCAAAGACTTGATGAAGTTCGAGCAGTATTTCCACGTTTGACGGTAACTGCTCGTTAAACACCAACTCAACGCGAGAGCCGACCGTCCATCGCCCCCAGTCCTCCCTGAACGAGAGGCCAGAGGCCCATTTGAGGAAGCTTGGGAACCCTTCTGCGGCGAGATTGAACCCCTCTTCGATCGTAGCCTCGTAACGACGAGAGTCGTCTTTCAGTAGAACTTCACAATATGGACGTTGAATGCGGCGCGATCCGACGACGATTTGCGATAACGGAAGGGCCAGGTCCGTTTCGAGACGCTTATATTGCATGCCAACCCGAGCCAATAAGTCTTGCAGATACCTTCGTGTAAACCCGAGTTCAAGCCGCCCCCATTTGCGCATCGAGCGCAGTGATGCGCCATCCAGACGAGGCCCCCAAGGATACGGGAGCAGCTCGGAAGTGCTCGGAAAAATTGACTCTGCGGCAATGATGATTTTGGCGTTATCTTCAATGTGCCCGTCTCGCGTAAGCTTCTCGAGACAAGACTTGTGATCCATGATACGGCGGAACGATTCAAAAAAAATCACTGCGTCGTATTTATAGCTTTTTTGGCGTTTATCGATCCAGTCGTTAAGCGTCGACGCGATGACATTCGGCACGAATGGCAGATCCCTGGTCGTGGCGACGACCGAATCGCATTGCGCGAAGCTCGGGTCGAGCGCGTCGACTCGATATCCCATACGCGCCAGATTCCAGGTCAGCGAACCCGTACCGCAACCGACTTCGAGGATGCGTCCGTGACGCGGGATGTCTGCAACCTGGATCAGGAACCCGCATGCGATAAGCATCGCAGCAACCGACTTCGGATGTCGGGCATCCCATGGATACGGCCCCGAACTTTCACCTTCATGGTTCGACTGACGCGTGGCTCGCGGCTCCAAAGTATGCATTTGACCCACGATCTCTTCGTGAACTTGGCGAATTTTCGTCAGGTACTCGTCGGAGAAGGGATCCATCTCGTTCAGCGTACGAAGTTCGCCGGCAGCTCTGATCGAAATCCTCGCCAAGCGGTCCTGCAAGTTGACGTCACGAGTGGCTCCGTTCTCGATGGAGGCCAGAATCTCGTCGATTTCTTTCAGTTCTCCCTGGTCGAAAATTGCCATAGAATCCTCGGAAAGTTAATGGACCGTTGCCTGGTCGGCATCCCGGCGCGGCCTGAAATAAGCCAGCGGAATACTCAATGGCGGAGCACGAAAGGTAGTTTTCGCGGTCAATCAAGCTGCATATGTGCTATCGAAAAGTTCGTCTCGCAACCTTACCTCAAAAGGTGTGTTCATGGTTCGCAGTCGAAACCGTTGGGGATATTTACGCTCGCCAATATATCTATCCGCATTCATTGTCCTCACGGTAACGTACTTTTCGCTGTTTCATTTTTTGGCACGAACCAGCGATGACGTGAACTCGTTGTTGGCAGCCCGAGACATAGTGCTCGGCAATCCTCTGCTTCGCGGTTGGGAATTCCCCCCCGACCCATTCTATTTCACGGATTTGCTTCCAGAGGGTGTGTTGACTCTCTTCCTGGGGTTAACCCCTCGAATCCTGTTTATTTTTCCAGCGATGGTCTGGGCAGCTGTTGTCTGCTACTGCATCTGGATGACCGGTCAGATCACCCCGGATAGCCGATGGCAACAGGCAGCGGTGTTCGTGTGCCTGGGACTTCCAATCGTCATCGACGACCACTCGATGCGTGTTCTCGGCACCGCACCCACGCACATCACGACGATCCTTCTCGGGGCAGGTCTGTTCTGGTTCGCGTATCGTCAATGGTGCGCGCCACAGCTTTCGAAGGCAATTTTTTTTTGGCTGGCGTTGCTCGCGTTCATGGGGAGCTTCAGCGACCCCTTTATCGTATCCGCCGCGATCGGACCCGCAATCGTGGTTTGCGGATTGCACTGGCTCGCTGCAGTCAAGCGCGACAAATGTGTCTGGGTCGCCGCTTCACTGGCGCTCGGCCTCGTCATTGGAAGGTTGGCCATTGTGGTGGTGGCAAAGGTCCACGGCTTCGCGATTTCGCCTCAACCTGCGGCCTTCGCGGATTTCGAACGGCTTTCGGGTAACTTCGCGCTAGTGACTCGCGGCTTGCTGATGATCTTTGGCGCGGACTTCACAGGCAGACCGCTAGCTCCCAGCGGCGGCATGAGCTTCAGAGAAGCTCTGGCCGCGACGCCGGTTACGATGTTCGCTCGCGTCGTATTTCTGGTCGCCGCGATCGCTGGTAGCCTGCTGATGGTCAGACGCATGTTCTCGGGCAGGCTCGAGCAGCTCAGAAACACAGACTTTCTATTGATGTGCTTCGCGTGGTCTAGCGTCATCGCCATGCTCGCCGCGCTTCTCAGCGACCAGATGCAGAACCTGACGTCGTATCGCTATCTTTTGCCGACGTTGGTGTATGGATCGATCGTAGGTGCAAAGCTGCTTGGCGGCAGCACTTTGGGACGATTGCTAATCGTTGCTGTCGGCATATTGTCGGCCGGATCGTTTTGGGGAACGCTCCATGTAGCGCGTGAAAACCCGACTTACTTTGGCCCTGCAATCCAGGGTCTTGCAGCGTGGCTTCAAGAGAATCGCTTGACTGACGGGTATGGGCCATATTGGTCTGCCTCGTCGACCACGCTCGCGTCAGGCAACTCCGTGCGTACGCGCGCCGTAATAAAAGGTGCGGATGGCTTGATCCGGCCATACTTGTGGCTATCGCGGCACGAGTGGTACGGATCTCCCACCGGGAAGCGATTCATCCTCGTCGACACGGTTAATCCGGACAACTACACCACAGCCGATGTTATCGCGCAGTTCGGCCAGCCCTCTGTGCTAAAGCGCGTGAACGGTTACGACATACTCATCTATGCCGACCCGGACTCGCGCCTTTCTCAGCTTGTGGCCAAGTGATGCCGGACGACGGATGGCGGAAAAAAATGTCGGCCGTTAACGGGAGCGCTGGCAAGGTGGTGGAATCGAGATTCGCCAGCAGCGATTTTCAGCGCGTCGCCCGATACCATGCTGCAGTTTGCAACAGTCCTTGTTCGACAGTGTGCGGCGGATACCAGCCGAGCGTCTTACCGATGTGCGAGCTATCGAGCCGTAACTCGCCGATCAGCCGGTCGACTTGCGCGGAACGCCCGCTAATCTTGCCCAGCATGCGCAGCACGCTTGGCGGCACAGGCACGAGACGGCACGGCGCGTGAAGTTGCGTCGCGAGCATGCGAGCCAGTTCGGCGACGCTCAAATCGTGCCGGTCCGTCACGTGAAACGTCTCCCCCGCCGCGCGCGGATCGGTCACGGATTGGACGATCGCATCGGCGAGATTATCGACGAACACGAGGCTGCGCCGCGCGGTAATCGCGCCAAGCGGCAGTGGAAGACCTCGGGATATTGCATCCATCAGCTGCAGGAAATTCGCCCGCACGCCCGGCCCATAAACCAGCGGCGGGCGCACCACGACCACTTCCAGTCCGCTTTCACGCGACAAGGCGAAAAGCGCCCGTTCAGCTTCGAGCTTGGATACACCATAAGGATCGCATGGGGCCGGCTCGTCGCTCTCGCGCAGCGGACGGCCCTCATCGCGTTCGCCAATCGCCTTGATACTGCTAACGAATACGAACCGGCGCGCACCGGCGCGGAGCGCTGCCTTGGCAACACGCAGCGTCCCTGCAACATTGGTCTCGCGGTAGGCGGCCAGTGGATCGGTACTGGTGTCGCGCATCATGTGCACTCGCGCTGCCAGATGCACCACCGTATCGGGAACGAGCGCCGCAGGCCAGCGACTGCCGACCTCCAGGAAGTCACTCGTTTCGAGAACCCACTCGCGCACTCCGTCGCAAGTAGTGCCCGGCTGGCGCACGACGCCTGTGACGGCGTCTCCGCGCTGCAGGAGAGCACGCGAAACGGCATGACCGACGAAACCGTTCGCGCCAGTGATGAGTACGGTGTGAGTCATGGTGGAATGCGCAAAATAAGGTGGTCCGGCACGAACCTCTGCACGCCGTAAGGTATGCGCGGGCTATGATCCGCGCATCGGCCTCGTTTCGGCCGGCAGAACAGTTCCGGGTTCGGTGCGGATGCACCCGATCGAACAGCAACCCATACGCGGTCTCTCCCGATCCGGTTCACATTCGCTCAGCGGTCGCTACCTGGTCGTACAGCCGTCGGTACGCGCGGCCTAGGGCGGGCGCTGAACACAACCGCTCATAACGGGCCCGCGCCGCCAGTCCCATCTGTCCAGCCAATGTTTCGTCGGCGAGCAACTGGCAAGCAGCCGCGGCGAACTCACGCGGAGATTCGGGCGGAACGACGAAACCAGTCACATTGTGCTCGTTCACAAACGACGTGCCCGAACCGACCTCACAGCAAACCATGGGTTTGCCGAACATCGATGCTTCGACCAGCACCATCCCGAACGCTTCCGAGCGGAGGTGCGAAGGCAGGAGCATCGCACGGCACCCCTTCAGCAATGCGATTTTCTCTTCTTCGCTGACCTGGCCGGCAAAGATGACATTGGAAGCACCGACATCCGCCGCGAGTTTCTTCAGGTTTTGCATCTCTGGCCCCGATCCCGCGATTACCAGGGTTGCCGGAATCAAGGGCGCGGCTTCGATCAGCGTGTGTAAACCCTTGTAGTAGCGCAGTACACCAAGCGAAAGAAAATACGGTTTATCGCCGAGTGCCATGCGGGCGAGCGTTTGCGGTCCGCATCGCTGGGCGAAATCGCTGTTCGCGTAGTCGCCGATCCCTAGCGGTATGACTTGCAGCCGCTGCGGCGCGACCAGCGAAGCCAGTACGGTGCTCGATTTCGCGTAAGCCGGCGAGGTCGCGACGACGGCCGACATCGAAGACAACGTGCGCGCCATCAACGGCCCGTATATGGAGCCGAGGAAGCGCTGACGGACGACATCGGAGTGATACGTCATGACGGCGGGTTTGCCGCTGCCGCCCATCATGCGCAACACATCGCCGAACGGCCAGGGGAAATGGAAATGCAGAACGTCGGCCCACTCCGCGAGCCTACGATATTGCCGGAACGCATCGAGACCGCCAAGATCGCAAGACGCGGGCGCCGCCCATGATTTGGATCGAATCACCTGCCCTTCTGCAACCGTCAGTTCGCGCGGCACAGGCTGAGGTGAAAGCGTAAATATCTTCGATTCGACGCCGCACGCCTTCGTCGCCAGGCTGATTTGCCGGATCGCCTCCTGAAGGCCGCCAGGGGGATCGGGAAAATAAGTGCGGTATATATGCAGCGCCTTCATACGGCTTCCTTCGCGCGGCAGACACGCATGGTTACGGAGCGCTCCGCGCTGGGCGTCCGATTCCGTCGTCGCGTGATCTGGTGGATTTCGTCGCCCAGCCGGTAAAAGAGCGGGCTCGTGGATTCGCGAGAACGTGGCCGAGCCCGTGCAGCGTTCCCCACCGCACGGTCACGACCGGACATCCTGTCGCGCAAGACTGCCGACATGCGGCTACGCGCGTTGCTGCAATTGCGCCGCGGCCAGACGAGCAAAGCGTTGTGCGCTCAGCGCCCACGTGTCGAATGTGAGACGACGCGGGTCCGGCACCTTGCCTTGCGCGTGCAATTCGAGCCAGCGGTGAATGGCCTGCTCGAGATCCGCCGCCTGCGTGCCGGTGAAATAGAAAGCCGCGTCGCCCGCGACTTCGCGAAAAACCTCGATGTCACGCGCGATCATGGGAAGACCGTGCTTGGCAGCTTCGATCAGCGGCAAACCGTACCCCTCACCTTCCGACGGCGATAGCAGGCAGGATGAAACGGCATAGACCCGTTCGAGATATTCGTCGCTGATGCCTTCCAGCCAGAAAAGGCGCTTGCCGAGTTCCGGCGCGTTGCGGATCGCCTCGACCGTCGCGGGAATGGTGCGCCGGTCGCTGGCAGGCAACGACTTCCACCCCTCGTAACCGACGATCACGAGATTGACGTCCACCCCCGCCTTCCACAGCTGCTCGAAAGCCTGAACCGCCTGCAAGTGCCCTTTGCGCGGTTCGATCGTGCCGACCATCAGAAACGTTGGACGCAGCTTCATCTGCTCCAGGGTCGCCTCCGCGTCGTCGGGCAGACCCGAGCTCGGGAACGATGCGTTGACATCAGCACCGTGATGCGACACCAGCAGGACCGGCTTGCGCGCCTGCGACGCATGGTGATCGGCCAGCCATTGAGCGACGTCTTTGCGCACATGTTCGGAGATGCAGAAAAGCATGTCGGAGTTAGCGCAGATCGTCGCAGCCCACGTCTTATGCGTGTCATGCGCCCACGGCGGGAAAAACTCGGGACGGGTAACTGGCAACAGGTCGTGTACAACGAACCCGATCTGGGCTCCCGCTGAGCGCCAATAGTTATACAGACCGTTCCCAGCCGCGGCAGCGACACCGTCCGAGTACAGGTCGAGCGCGATCAACGCATCGCCTCGTGCGGGGATGACGAGCTCGTCGATCGGATCGACAAGCTCGTAACCGGGCTGCTTCGACAGGTACGTCTGCGCCTTCCGCACGCGCCAGCGGCCGTTTTCCTGATTCAGATACACGGGAACGATGTTGTAGCCGTTCGGCGGGGTGACGAGCAACTCGCGCAGCAGCGAGCGGGCCACGCGCTCGATGCCGGTCTTCAGATCGTTGCGGGCGGTCGCCGAAATATCCAGGTAGATGCTCGGCTTGACGGGCGACGCAAGCAGATTGGTGGCGACCTGCACGCTATGGCGGTCCAGCGCCGCGGAAGGCGGGAACTGACGCCAGAACCGGGTCGCGGTCTGCTTCGTCTGCTGAAGCGCCCGCGTCTCGTATACATGCTCGATCACCGCCGCATAGCCAGCAGTGGTCTTGTGCGGCTCATGATTGTCGTAGATGTACTCTTTCGCTCGTGCGCCGAGCCGCTCGCGCAGCGACGCGTCGCGCCACAGGCGTTCTAGCGCGGCGACGAGATCGCCGGTCTTGAACTCGTCGTCGAGCTTGATCAGCGTGTCATCGGGATACTCGGCCATTGGACCGTTCGCGTTCACGATCAGCGAAACACCATGCACGAGACAGTCGAGCACGGTGCGGGACGTTTCTCCACGCGAACACGTGCGCAACTGTACCGCCACGTCGACAACCGACAGATAGTCGACGAACGACTCGTGGTCGACGAACCCCGTGATGCTGATGCGCGATGCACCTTCACTGCGGCTGATCGTCTCGTCGATGCTGAGGCCGTAGTCCGACTCTTCGCGGCCACCGACGAAAATCAGTTTGCAATGCTTGTCCTTGACGAGCGCCGAACGATCCCACGCTTCGAGCAACGTGTGATTCAGCTTCGTGAAGTCCATGAAGCCGAACGCGCAGACGACGAAATCGTCACTGGCAAGGCCGAGCTTGCGTCGTGCCTCGTCTCGCCGCGTGGTGTCGACAGCCGCTCGATGCTGACGGACGACGCGCATCTTGCCCATGAACGCTTTGCCATAGAAACTGCCGGCGAGTTCACGACTATAGTTCGAGTGAACGATCACCCCGAGCGCGTTCGACATCACGTCCACGCTGCAGGGCCACTGACGCTTCGCGGCCTGGCCGCCTTCGCGCGCATACTGCTCGAGCGCGCCGTAGCCATGCGAACGGACCAGCGCGTGCTTCATCGCGTCCGGCTCGCGACCGGTCATATCCATCCAGAGCACCAGCGAACTCAGATAGAAGTCGTGCGCCACGACAACGCCGGGATAGCGACGCATCAGATCGAACATGTGTTCGTGGAATGGCGAATTGCCCATCTGATACACGACACGATCGAACAGGTCCGCGTTTTGTTCGAACCACGCGATAGGCTTGACGTCGAAGATCTCGCCCGCTGGGCCGGGCAAAACTTCATCTCCCTGCTGATCCGAAATCACAGTGATTTCATACGTCTCGCCGAGCGTCGGCAATAATTCCGACACGTAATCGGCAATGCCCGTGCGTTCGGGCGGCAGCGGCGACACCATCGCAAGGCGTGGCCGACCCACCGGCGTCGCGGCACCGGGCTGCCCGGCACCGCGCCGCGCATCGTGTGCACGACGTTCGAGTTGCGCGGCCACGCCCGACTCGATCGCGCGCAAGGCGCGCTGCGCCGTCTTGTCCCACGAAAATTCCTGTGCCTGCTGAAGCGCGCTTGCGCGCAGAGACTGGCGGAACGAGTCGTCAGTAAGCGCTTTGGTCATCAACTCGCGAAGCTGCGAAAGCGACGCCGGATCGAACATCGCGTCTTCGCGCCCGATGACCTCGGGTACGCTCGTCGCATTCGAGCCGAGTACCACCGCACCGCACGCCATCGCCTCGAGCGGCGGCAGCCCGAAGCCTTCATGAAACGACGGAAAGACGAACAGTTCGCATGCCCGATACAGCGAAAGCAGGTCCTGGTCCGTTACATGCCCCAGTACGCGCAGCTGATCCGGTTCGAGCCCGACTTCCGCGGCGAGAGTCTCGATCTGTCTGATCCGCTCTTCGTCGGCGCCCCCGACGAGGACGACCTGACGCCCGTTGCGCAGCTCGGCCGGCATCGATGCGAAGGCCCGGACGAGTTGCGCAAAATTCTTGCGCGGTTCGAGATTACCGGCGCTCATGACGAACCGTTCGGCAAGACCGAACTTGTCGCGTAGCGCAGCAAGTTCGCCTGGCGCAAACCCTCCCGGTGTGAACATACTGTCGCAAGCTGTCGACATGTTCACAATTCGGCCTTCCATCTCCGGCAGTGCGCCAAGGCACTCCAACCGCGCGTAATCCGAGATCGACAGAAGCAGATCTGCGCGTCTTAGCGATTCGATCTTGAGATCGTAGTAATTCTTGTAGTGCGCGGGCCAGTGAGGATCCGGATTCAAATAGGGAATCAGATCGTACAAGGTCACGGCCGTGAATGGACCATCCCCGAGCAAGCCCACGGTAGTTACCGCGTCGTCGACGAAACCTTCGAACAGACTGGTGAGGAACACCGCGTCCGGATTGATCGACTGGATCAGACGCTCGCGGGCCAACTCCGCCAGACGCGCGCGGGCCTCGTTAGCCGTATCGAATGCGGCAACAGGACCTTCAGCATCGAAAACGATGATGTCTTCGGCAGGCACATCGGCCTGCAGCTGCTGGCGCAGCTCGTCGAGTCCTTCGGTGTATAGACCATTAAGCAGCAACTTGATCGAATGGTCTCCGCGGTTGCGTAGCACACCCTTGACGAGCGCGAGCGAATAGCGACCGATACCACGAAAACGGCTGGCCGATTGACAACCTTGAAGGTCTAGTACGATTTTCACAGTTATTTCTTCGCGAGCAGGATGGATTATCCGAGCAGTGACCGGTAGCAACGCACGATTTCAGGCATGACGAGCGGCCAAAGCAAACGATGGCGCGCAGCCCATATCGAGCGATCCGGCGACGATGCGATGGCCGCAGCAATCCCCGCACGCAACGAGTCTCTTGACTTCGGATCGACCCAGGTGACGGAGTCACCGAAATATTCTGTCGTGGAGCCGACTTGCGTCAGCAGCACTTTGGCGCCCAGCGCAGCGGCCTCAATCGCAGCGATGCTCGGCGTCTCGAGCAGGCTCGGCATGGCGAAGAACTCGCAACCGGCCATCGCCGAGCGCAACATCTCCGACGCGTACGGAAGCGTTCCAACGATTTTCAACTGATCGCCACCCGCCTCGATACAGGCACGTGCGTATTGCTTGTCGCGCGCGGCCCCGGCGATGACGAACTGCAGGTCAGGCCGCTCTTCGCGCAACACCCGAATAAACTCGAGCTGGTTTTTGCGCGGCTCGAGATTCGCAACATTCAGTACAAACGGGCCATCGATATCGTGAGCTTCGCGAAACACGTTGGTGTCGGCGGGCACGAGAAAATCCGCCTCGGCGGCGTTGTACACGCAATGAAATTTTTCGCGCGCGATGCCGAAAACATCGCTCAACGCGTCGCCTTCCATGTGCGAATTGACGATCACCCGATCAGCCAATTCCAGGATATTCCATATCGCCGCATAGGGATAGTCGTCTTTCGTCTCGCGCGTGATCCACAGGTTCGGATTCACGACGAGCTTGAGCCCGCGCTTCTTCGCGAAATCGCACATTTCGACAACGCCGGGCATGACCGAGAACGCGTGGAAGATCTGATAGTCATCCAACGAGGGGTTCCACATGTCGTACAGATCGGCCTGCACGCCGAACCGCGGCAGGTGATGCGCATACGCCGCCATCTGCCGCTCACCGCCGCCGGGGACGTCCATCGCCCAAGGGTAGTTGTAGAAAAGCGCTTTCATTCATTGTCCCGAGTCAACGCGTCACGAGACGCAACAATTGTTATTTGCAGAATCACGACTGGTTCCACACCGTATGCATCAACCAGTCACGCCCCGTCACACCCGATGCCTCATCCGAAACAAGAAACGCCACCAGGTTGGCCACTTCGGCTGGCGTATTGAACCGCTTCAACTCGAGCGGCGCACAGGTTTCTTCATAAAACTGCTGCGCGCTGATACCTCGTTCGGAAGCCATCCGTTCGATATCCTTGAATGACATCTCCGTGCCCACCCAACCCGGACACACAGCATTCACGGTAATGCCTTCGGCGCCCAGCTCTTTCGCCCAGCATTTCGTCATGCCGATCAGGCCGAACTTCGACGCGCAATAGGCCGAATAGCCGGCCCGGCCTTCCTGCCCCAGTTGCGATGCAATGTTGACGATACGTCCCGGACGCGCCAGCCGAGCGATCAGGCCCTTCGTCAGCAGATATGGGCCGATGAGGTTGGTGCCCAATACTTCGTCCAACGGATCGTCGCCACTGTCCAGCAGGCCGAAGGTCTTGCAAATCCCGGCGTTATTGACAATGGCCCACAGTTCATCCCGCCAGCTGCTCGCGAATCGACTGACCGCCTGGGCGTCGGCAAGATCCAGCGCATGAACGCGCGCCTGCATATCGGTCACGAACGGCTCGCCGCGAAGTGCGTCTGCCGATGCTTCGCTGCTCGTCAACAGGTCCAGAGCATACCCCTTGCCTGCCAGCGTTTGCGCGATCGACAGCCCGATGCCGCGACTCGCACCTGTCACGAGAATGCGTTTCGTCATGTTCCGATACTCCAGAAAAATTCGTCGCCGCGCATCTTTCCGACTGCGCGCATCAACTGCATCGCCGACTCGGGCCACGACAGCACTTCCATGTTGTCCGGAAAGAGTATCTCGCCGTTCGCGCGCTGGCTGATCCACTGCTGAAGCAGCGCGTGCAACTCAGTGTGCGACGAACCGGTGAAATAGGTCGCCGCATCTGCGCAAATTTCGCGGAACACCGGAATGCTGCGGGCGATCAACGGAAGCCGGTAGTGCGCGGCCTCGACGAGCGGCAAGCCGAAGCCTTCGGCGCACGACAGCGCAAGCAGCGCCGACGACGCCATGTACACTTCTCTCAGATACTCGTCGCTAATGCCGTCGAGCCAGAACAACTGCCTGCCCAGGCGCGGATGGGTCTTGAGCCGCTCGATCAGCCGCTCGATCTTCCAGCCCGCCCGCCCGACGAAGACCAGATTGACGTCTTTGCCTTCGGCCCACAGTGCCTCGATCGCATCGAGCGCCAGTTCATGCCCTTTGCGCGGTTCGAGCGTGCCCACCATCAGGAAAGTCGTAGCGGACTTGAGGCGCGCCAGTACTTCGCCAGCTTCTGCTGGCAGTCCAGTCGAGGGAATGCTTTCCGCGATGTCTGAACCGAGATGGAAGTAACCTAGCTGAGGCGGCTCGGGGCGCCTCAACGGATGTTGCCTGATCCATGCCTGCACGTCGGTTTGCACCGACTCCGAGATACAGATCAGTCCATCGCCTTCCTCGCTGACGCAATCGAACCAGTAGTTGAAAAGCTGCAGGTAGTCATTGCCTTCGAACCAGGCATTCGTCCCTTCGAACCATTCTGGGTACATCAGAGGTATCAGGTCGTAGACGACGAAGTAAATGCCGACTCCGTGCGAGCGAAAACGAACCAGTTCCTCGCGCAACGACGGCGTGATGTTGTACGCGAGGTCGACGCTCAGAAAGATGTCGCCCGCAGCGGGCTCGATCGCAATTTCGTCGGGCGATTCCGGTTGCCCTGTCAATTGGTGCTCAGCCAGAGAAGTCGCCGTCACGAACCGGCCGCTCGAGCCGTCGCCACGTACGGCCACTACTTTCCAGTCTTTCGGAGGTCGCTGCCTCAACGCTTGAAGCAATGCCCGCGTGACCCGCTGGATGCCCGTGCCCTTGTCGAAGCCGGCAAGTTCGGTCACGTCAAAATATAGTCGATGGCGCATGAACCGTTCGTATCAATAGTGTGCTTGACGTTGTCCCCAAAGGAATCCATCGTCTATCTGGGTTGTCGCCCCCATCTACGCAAAGTCCGGCATCGCGTGTGACTCGATGCCGGACTCGCGCACAACCCGTCGACCGCAGTTAGCTGACGCGCCGTGCGTCGCGCTGGCCCTGCTGGCGATTCTTTTCGATGGCTTCGAAGATCACGGATTGCTCAATGTAGTGACCGAAGTTGCCATTGTTGGTCGGCGCCATGACGCCGGCCGTCCGGACGAGACCCATATAAGCCTTGCCGCTCAAAAAGTGCTTGTCATAGCGGATTTTTTCCCACAGATCCGACAGCGAGAAAGCTTCCGGTACCGTGGTGGGCAAGCCCATACGGCGGAACACGTCGTAATGTAGCTCGACCGTTTCCTCGTCGGACAAGCCGAGCAGCAATGCCACTTCCGCCGATACGCACATGCCGATCGATATCGCCTCTCCGTGGTACACGTCGCCCTCGGACAGGTGTTCGACGGCATGGCCGATCGCGTGCCCGTATTGCTTGAGCGTTTCATCGTAATCCGAATCGAGATCGCCGCTCATCACCTCGAGCTTCAGTTCAATCGACTTCTTTACAACTTCGGTCAGGAAGTCCGGATCCACCAGATGCTCGCTGTTGGACATCAGGTACGACAGGAATTTGGTGTCCTGACAGATCGCATGCTTGATCGTTTCGGCAAGGCCGTCGCGAATCAGACGAACGTCGAGTGTTCGCAGCACGAGCGGATCGACCACGATCTTCGACGCCGGGTAATAACTGCCGATCAGGTTCTTGCCGTGATCGAAGTTGATCGCCTGCTTGAAGTCGATCGCCGCGTCCACCTGCGACAGCAGGCTCGTCGGAAAATGCACGAGGCCGATACCGCGATACAGCGTCGAGGCGAGAAAGCCCGCGAGATTGTTCACCACGCCGCCGCCCAGACTGAAGATCACGGAATGCTTGTCGAATCCGTAGTCGAGCGCCTTCTCGACCAGCTGAGAGTAGATCTTGAAGCTCTTTGAGGCTTCGCTTGCCGGCACGACCAACGTACGCACCGACCGCCCCGAGCGCTCGATTCCTTCGAGCACGCGGCGCAGGTACAGCTTTTCCACATTCTTGTCCGTCACCAGCAGGTGCTTGGACTCTTTCCGGATGTGGTTGAACACGCCCATTTCGTCGAGATGACGCAGGGAATCCTTCTGAACAATGACCTCGCTAACCAGCCTCTTGTCAGCGTGGAAATTGAAGTGGCGTACGTCTGTCTGGTCGCTCATATGAATCTGATGCACGGCAGCCCGTGCCGAATGAATTGAAGACGCGGTTAAGACCGCACGCGCAAGACCCGGACCAACGGCTCCAGACATTGCGGCATCAGGTACTGGTTGTGTACATTGCGCTGCAACTGGGGCGACACCGGCGTATTAAGCGCCGCTTCGACGCCCTTCTGGATCGATTCGGTCGACATCGGATCGACCTGATGAACCAGTTCGTTGCCGAAATGCTCTTGCGTCCACGGCCCGCTCGACAGCACCATCGGTACGCGTGCCAGCGCCGCCTCGAACGCGGAGAAGCCGGCGGGCTCGAGCGACACTTCGATGAACGCCTTGCAGCCGCGCACAGCCGAGCGAAGAATTTCCGACTTCGGCGCCAGGTACGGGAGGAACTTGAAGTGCGCCGGCGCGGCTTTCACACAAGCTTCGTAATATTCGCGGTCGCGGTAGTCTCCTACGAATACGAGCGGAATTCTGGAGTCGCGCAGAGCATGGATAGCCGCAAGCTGGTTCTTACGCTCTTCGATGATACCGACCGACAGCAGATAATCGTCGACCTTATAAGCCTGTTTGAAGAGATCGCCGCTGATCAGCTCTTCGAAGCAGGAATCAGCGCCCCAACGACAAAACGCGACTTTCGACTGGTCGACGGGAACGTGCGCGTTGACATTCTCAAACTCTGATTTCGACTTGAAAACGATCATGTCGGCCAGAGCGAAGAACGCCGCGGCGGAATTCTTCTCCCCTTGCGACGGCTCCTTCGACCACCACAGGCTCGGCATCAGCACAAGCTTCTTGCCCTCCGCCTTGACTTCGCGAACGAATTCCATGCCGGTTGGGATAACGGAATAGTGCAGCACGACGTCGTATTTGTTCAGCGGTTGGGCCGTCGGGCCATACAGGTCCGCTCGCACACCAAGCTGCCGCAGGTTCACCATCAGGTCGACGAGTTCGAGCTCACCGCCGCCGCGATGCAAGAACGCAGCCGGATAAGTGGTAATAAGTACACGCGAATCGGTCATTCAACGCTCCATTTAATGTCGCCAGCCAACGGGTCGGTGCTCGACTCGACCGGCTCGGCCCATACCAGATCCAGCATTTTAGCGGTTCGGGCATCCCAGGTATTATCGCCCACGTATTGGCGCGCCTCCACGGGATCGAGCCTGCCGCGTTGCAACTGCCGCTCGATAGCGGCGATGAACGCTTCGGGCGAGCCGCCCACCTCCAGCCCCGCGAGGCGTTCCTTCGTAAAGTCGAGCGGCGTCGCGACGACCGGCAGCCCGGCCGCGAGGTACTCGAAGAACTTCATCGGAAACATCGACCGGGTGTAATTGTTCAGCAGCGTCGGCAGCAGGCCGACGTTCATGCCTCGCAAATACGAGGGCAGTTGCTGATAGCTCCGATACCCCAGGAAATGAACGTTCGGCAGCGCCCTGAGCCGCGCAACCATTTCGCTTCGCTGACCTTCCCGCTCTTCACCGATAAAAATCCACTGCCAGTCCGGTCGCCGTTTCGCCGCTTCGTGGATCAGCGGAAAGTCGACCTTAAAGTCCGACAGCACACCGTGATAAATCAGTCGGGGGGCGGGGATCGATGCGACATCGGGCGGCAGTTCGCTTCCTTCGAATGCTCGCCCGAAATGGCGCGCATCCACCACATTCGCGAAGTAATGAGTGTTGGCGTTGTAGCGCAGACAGTGATCGCGAAGCGCGACTGCCGTGGTGAAAACGGCCTTGCTCTGCGCCAACAATTGCTGCTGCGCGACATCGAAAGCCTCGACGTCGACGCCCGGGATGGCCGCCAGATCGTCCACACAGTGATAGACGAAGGCGCCATGCGGCAAGTCTTCGATCGCGCCCAGCATGAAAGGGTGATACGTCCAGACGAGCGGATCGGCAAACCGATGCTTCCGCGTGAACCGGGCAATGCTCCATTTCAGCAAGGCCTGATTGAACATCCGGAACATCGGCATGTGATGCCTGGCCGGAATCATCAGTGGCGATAGGACCCAGACGTTTTTCTCGCGCTGCGGTGGCGCAACGAAATTCGAACGCAAGCCGCTCCACAGCCGCCGCCAGATTCTTGCCCAATCCTTCCCGCTCGACACCTTCGGCGAGCGCAGCCCCGGACTTTCCACATACAGCACGCGCCAGCCATTCTGCGCGAGGATATGCGCGGTGTGCTGCTTGTTCGTCCAGTAGGGTTCGTCCCAATCGGCGGTCGAAAACAGAATGCAATCGGTCGTTCGCCGCCTGGCGTGCACGCCCTCACCCATTGAAGGCCTCGACTGCATGATCCAACAGGCTCGCCACCATACGTTCGGAGGCGCGACCATCTCCATACGGATTCGGCCGGTTGCGCAGCGCCCGGCGCCGCTCCGGATCGTCGAGCCAGTCGATCACCGCGGCTTCGATGCTTTCCGGACGCTGACCGGCAAGCGTCGAGAAGCCGGCATCGACGCCTTCCCTTCGCTCGGTATGACTGCGCATCACGACGACGGGTACGCCGAAGGTCGGCGCCTCTTCCTGGATGCCGCCCGAATCGCTGATCACCAGCGCACTGCGGCTCATCAGGTACAAGCTGGACGGGTAATCGACGGGCTCGATCAGTGCGAGATTGCGAATGTTGCCGAGTTCTTGCATGACCGGCTCACGCACGGCGGGATTCAGATGGACGGGGAAAACCCATTGGTATTGCCCGTATCGGCTGCACAACGTGCGTAGCACATGGCAAATCCCCAGCAGCGTGTCGCCGAAATTCTCTCGCCGGTGACACGTCACCAGGATCGTCTCGCGGCCTGCCTCGCCGCCCGCAGGCAGCACCAGACTCTGCGATGCGCGCTGCCACGAATCGCGCGCCATCATGATCGCATCGACGACGGTATTTCCGGTCACCATGATCTTCGAGTCGTCGATGCCTTCGCGCAGCAGATTTTGCCGCGCGAGTTGCGTAGGTGCGAAATGACGGCTGACGATGCGGCCAAGCAGACTTCGATTGGCTTCTTCGGGGAACGGGTTCTGCAGGTCACCGGTACGCAGGCCGGCTTCCACGTGGGCCACCCGAATGCCCCGGTGAAACGCCGCGAGGCCCGCGCAAAACGCCGTGGTCGTATCGCCTTGCACGACGACCCAGTCAGGCCGCACGCGGGAGAATACCTCGTCCATTTCCGTGAGCAGACGCGCCGAGAGGATGTTCAGCGAACTGCCAGGGCTCATCGTTTCCACACTGACATCGGGCACGATGCCGAAGAAATCCAGTGCCTGCGCGAGCATTTCGCGATGCTGGCCGGTCGCGCACACGATCGTATCGACCTGCTTGCGCAGTGCCGCGACGACGGGCGCCAGCTTGATGACTTCGGGGCGCGTCCCCATGACGACCATGATTTTCATGTCAGGCGTGTCCCGTTCAAGGCTTGCACCGATTCGCCCTGCCATTCGAGCGTCATGCCATACGGCGCCGGCGCCGCCGCCGAAAGCTGCACGCGCCACGCTCCGTCATCGGCAATCACATTGGCCAGCGATTTCGCGCGCAGGAAATCCATTGCGTCGTCTTCGTGCATGAAGAGCGGCTTGCGAGCCCGCGCCTGCATATAAGCGATGAACTGCTGGTGCGCCTCGATTCGCGCATCCTCGTCTGGCCAGCCATATTGATACCGCTCGGAGAATGGATGATCGAGATAGCCGAATAGCGTGTGACTGTCGAAGGCCAGATCGAAAGCCTGTTTGAATACCGCGAGCGGGTCGCCCGAAGCCAGCATGCAGTCGCCATGCAGCATCGTTTGCTGGCTATGGCCGATGAACCCGGCGGGAAGGCCTGCAAGGCCACCACCACGGGCTATCAGGAACTCGGGGTCGTTGCGGATGATGCCGCCGATACAGCCGGCGTAGCCCGCATCCGATAGGGCCGCGAGCGCATAGGGCGGACTTTGGTGAAAGGGCGATACGGCATACCGCACCGGCTTGCGAATCACCTCTTCAATGAGCCGCATGGATTCGCTGCCTTCGACCAGTGCGGCCTCCAAAGAGCCGCCCCAGTTCGGCGCGTGCGTCGCTGTATGCGACAGGATTGCGGCGCGCGGATCGGCGGCCAGTTCGCGCAGGATTCTGTGATTAGCCTCGTTGCCGAGATTGCTCGTATGCACGGCCAGCGAGAACGGAACGCCGAGACGGCGGTACGCATTCCACAGCGGCCGTGCCGATTCGACGTCCTCGTCGCAATCGAGTCGTGAAGTGATTGCCGCGTCGTGGCCCCAAGGAATCTCTGTGAGCACAGGCTGGCATGCGGTTCGATCGCTCCGATGCGACGACACGAAGTTTTCGACCAGGCGCCATTCGAACGAATCGATGGGTCCAACTGGCCGGTTGAACCACAACACGCTGGCGGCATCGCGTTCCCACAGCGCGGCATAGGTAAAACCGCGCTCGTCGTCGATATCCACCGAAGCGAGACGGCAATCTTGCGGCGCGTCGATCGGTGCGCTGGTCGCCCAAATCGAGCCGTCCGCGCGAATGGCCCCGAAGCCGAGGTTGTTCCACTCGTCGGTAAAGTCAAAGCGCTCGAACGGCCGGAGCCACGCGCGCCCGCCAAGTTGCGACGCGCGTTTCGTATATCGCACGACGGCGCGGCTTTGCGCGGTCTCGCGACTGGGAGCCGAAGGACTGCGCGCTGCCTGCTGGAAGCCGTCCGGCCAGGGGCGTTCCTGGCAGCCCAGCTCGCTTGCCAGCGAAAGAGGCAGCCGCCCGAATACGATGAGCTTGTTGCGCGGTTTGCCCAACCATTGCACCAGCGCATCGCCCCATGCATCGGGAACGTCGACGGCCGTAACGATCGTCGCTCCAAGATCGCGCAACATGCCCGGCGAAATGGCGCGAGCACCAGTCGAGCTGACCGAGCGGCGCAGTGCGGCCAGCACATACTCGCCGGCTTCCTTCGAGGCGCAGGAGTGGAGTACGCCGATCATGCGGTCACCACATGGCGGAATTTGGCCCGGCGTCCGACGCGAAGGAGTTCGCCGTGACCGACATACGAAATCGCGAAGGCGTCCTTCCAGTAACCCTTCAGCTTGCGCGTCGTATCCTCCTCGTTCGCCCACGGTTCGAGCACGATGCGCAGTGTCGGCGGAGAAGTGCGCAGGTCGATCTGGAACTCCTGGATGCCGCCGACGCGATGGTCGAGCATGTCCTGAATATGGTGCGTCGGATGTGCGACGCCGTTGATCGGAACCACATCGTGAATTCGCCCGACGACGTCGGTCAGGAACAGACCGGTGCTGCGTTCTTCGACGGTCGCGAGGTCGCCCGTGGCATAGCGGATCAGCGGCATCAGGCGGTTTCGGAAACCGGTGAAAACCAGTTCATTCCTGCCGTCCGCGCCGTCGCCCGCATCGCTGGGGACCGGACGGTTTTCCGGCCACCCCTCGGATTCGAGGATCTGGAAACCGTTCTGGTGTCCATCGAGCTCGTAGGCCATCACGCCCAGCTCTGCCAGACCGTAGCGATTGATCACGCGGCAGCGCAGCGCTCTTTCGATCACTTCGCGCTGATGCGCCTCGAGCAGCTCCCCGCTGGATTCGAATATTTCGAAGGCTTTGCCGGTTTGGTATTTGCGCTCGATATAGCATGCGAGCGCGTACATCGTCGACGGGTGGCCATGCGCGAGATAAGGCCTGCGTCGCTTGAGCGTGCGCCACATCTCCTCGAGTCCTTCGTCATCGATCCGATCGAAAAAGATGTTGCTGCGGTTCATCGCGAAGCATTTGAAATCCTCGCGCGATGGCCATTGGGGCACGACCTCGTCGGGAAACCGGCAGGCGAAATGCAATTCGGATCGGTAACCGCGCTTGCCTGCGCGGCGTCGCGCGTAGAACGTGACGGCCGACGAATAGTCGGCGGCTTCCTGGTCGTAAAAGATCGTGCAGGACAATCCCGTCGAACCGCCGGTCTTGCAGGCGTGATGGCGCGTACCTTCAAGCGGGCGAGAGAACAGGCGTGCGCCCTGCTCGCGAATGACGTCCTTGGTCAGATACGGGAGTTCTTCCAGATAGCGCGGGTCCTTCCCTGCCTTGATGGGATCGAACTGCTTTTCGCGAAACAGATCGCGATAGTAAGGAACGTGCTCGCCAGCGAATTGCAGGATCGATGTGAGGCGCTCAAGCGCGATGCGGCGCCGCGCTTCGAATGGCAGCTGGTAGTGCCGACGGAGTTCGGCGATCTTCGGCCGCACGCTGCGCTTTTCCCGGCTTTCGGCAATCGGATAGGCGACGTATGCGCCTGCAACGCCCTTCAACAGGCGGAACGGTTGATGCAAAAACAACGATTCGCCATAGCGAACCAGAGGGTGATCTGCGCGCATGGATGCATGCCTTAGCTTTGCCCCGGTTTAGCAGGAGCCGAAATAGAATAAGCTTCGAGCCACGCGGCCCGGACGGGCCGCGGCCTTTCGCTTGACACAGGTCAAACGGACGAAGCCGGAAGGCTCAGAGCTTCCGCTTCCACCGGACGAACCACCGGTTCGTCCGCTGTCACTTTCCCATGCTCGAGGCTGATCTTGCGGGTGCAGACCCGCTCGATCAAACCCGGATCGTGCGTTGCGACGACCACGATGGATGCATTACCGACAAGCGTCTCGAGACGTTGCGCAGCCTTGACGCTGAAATCGGCGTCACCGACGCTCAGCCATTCGTCCATGATCAGAATGTCTGCTTCGATGCTGGTCGAAATAGCAAACGCAAGCCGCAGCATCATCCCGCTGGAATACGTTCGAACCGGCAGATTCAGGTATTCGCCGAGATCGCTGAACTCGGCAATTTCATCGATTTTGGCTCGGATCCTGGCCGGCTTCAAACCGTCGATCACGCCTCGCAGATAGATGTTTTCGAAGCCGGTGGCATCTGGATCGAGGCCCATCGACACATCGAGCAGCGAAGCAATCTTGCCACGCACCGTCAGCTTGCCACGCACCGGCTCATAGACGCCGGAGAGCGTTCGCAACAACGTCGTCTTGCCGGAGCCGTTGTGCCCGACGAGTCCGACGCGCTCACCGTCCTGGAAGGTGAAATTGAGGTCGTCGAGAGCCCGTACGATCGCGTGATGGCCGGCATCCTGCCCGATGCGACCGCCCGTCGTCAGATTCAGCACAGCCTTTTTCAGAGAACGATGAGAATTCTCGTAAATCGGGAACTCGACGTAAATTCCCTCGGCAACAATAGATGAACTCACGATATCAAAGCCAATAGGGAACGCGATTGCGAGCGCGACGCATCAGGAACTGCGAAAAAGCAAAGCCGACGATCAGCAAGCCGATCGACCAGACCCACGACTCCCAATGGATCGGGCGGCCGGTGATCGGCGCACGCACCGTTTCGATCAGGTGATACAGCGGATTGTATTCGGCAACCCATGCACGGTCTTTCAGGATTTCCGGCGACCACATGACAGGGGTAAAAAAGAAAACCACCTGAATGAGATTGGTCACGATCGGCGGAATATCGCGGAAACGCGCACACAGCACACCCAATGTGACACCAACCCAGATGCCATGCAGCAGCAGCATGAACAACCCGATAGGCACCAGCAGGAACTCGAAAGTTGGCCAACGACCGAAGACAATCAGCAGAACCACCACGACGGGCAGGCTGTGCAGCAGAATCACGAAATTGCGCCACACGATTCTGCACACATGAATGGTCAGTGGTATGCGTATCTGCTTGATCAGATAGGATGCGCCAATGAACGCATTGCAGCCCTCGTTCGCGACTGAAGACAGATAGCCCCAGATGACCAGCCCCACGGCCAGATAAGGCAGATAGTCCTCGACGTTCTGGTGCAGCAGCGTCGAGTACAACGCGCCCAACACCAGAACCATGATGGCCGTGCTGAGCGTGAACCAGAACGGGCCGATGACCGAGCGGCGGTAGCGCTGACGAATGTCGTGCCAGCCGAGCGTTCCCCACACGCGCACGGACCTGATTCCGACCGCCAGGTCATCGCTTCCGCTATGAGCTGCAAGGTCGGACTTGCCGCGATCGATTGCTGCTATGTCCATCTCAGGCCCTTCCGTACACGTCCTCGAAGCGGACAATGTCGTCCTCGCCGAGGTATTCGCCACTCTGCACCTCGATCATCACGAGACCGATCACGCCAGGGTTCTCGAGGCGATGCTTGTGGCCGGCAGGAATATACGTCGACTCGTTGGTCGAAACGAATAGCGTGTTCTCGCCGTTGGTCACCTTCGCCATGCCGCTGACGACGATCCAGTGCTCGCTACGATGATGATGCATCTGCAGGCTGAGACTGGCGCCCGGCTTGACCTCGATGCGCTTGATCTTGAACCGCGACGCGTCTTCGAGGACCGTATAAGTACCCCATGGCCGATGTACCGTGCGATGCAACTTGTGCGCCTCATGGCCGCGGGCCTTGAGTTTCGAATAGATGTGACGAACGTCCTGCGCACGGTCCCGGTCCGCCACGAGCAGCGCATCCGGCGTATCGATCACGATCAAGTTTTGTACACCCACCGCACCGATGACCCTTTCGCGGCTCATCAAATAACAGTTCTCGACGTCGTGCAGCATCGCATCGCCTTCTACCCGATTGCCGTTGCCATCGGGCTTGCACAGATCGCTGAGCGCGGTCCATGAACCGATGTCGCTCCAGCCGATAGAACACGGTACGACCGCCGCCTTATCACAACTCTCCATGACTGCGTAGTCGATGGAATCATCCGGTACGGCGCTGAAGGTTTTCGGTTCGAGTTGAACCTGCGTCCAGCCGTTGCCCTCGGAAATGCGGGAGACCTTCATGCAAGCGTCGACCGCCTCGACGATTTGCGGACAGTGTCGACGCATCTCGCTCAGCATGGCGGCAGCGGTGAAACAGAACATTCCCGAGTTCCACAAGAAACGCTCGCAGGCCACATATTCGCGCGCCGTTTCAAGCGGCGGCTTTTCAATAAAACGCACGACCGCGTTGCCGTCCGCCTCGATGTATCCGTAACCCGTCTCGGGCCGGTCAGGCTGGATACCAAACGTTACAATTTTACCTTCCTGCGCGAGCGCCGTTGCGCGCTCGACGGCAGCCGCAAAAGCGGCCTGGTCGGAGATGAGGTGGTCGGCGGCCAGCACGAGCATGACCGCGTCCGGGCCTTTCTTCCCGGCGATATGGAGAGCGGCTGCCGCAATCGCAGCGGCGGTGTTGCGGCCGAAAGGCTCGCAGATGAACGACGCGGCCACATTGTCGGTATTCACCTCGCGGAACTCGTCCTCGGCTTTGAAAAAGAGTTCGCGGTTCGCGACCGTCAGAACCTCATTCACATGCGGCAGAGCGACAGCCCTCAAGAAAGCCTTCTGCAGCAGACTTTGTCCATCCGAAAGACGAATGAAAGGCTTGGGGTGCAGCTCACGGGAGACCGGCCACAGTCGGGATCCCGCACCTCCGCATAGGATGATAGGTGTCAAACTCACAAATTCCTCTCTGTCAACTTTGGAAGCGGCGCTTCGCAGTCTTGATATTGGTGCGGCCAAGGGTTTGACGGGTGCGCGTTGCGCAAACCAGGTTCATACATTCGGCCGCTTTAACCTCGAACGAATTGATCATTCTATCGTACGGCGTAGGGCGCTGAACACAGCGAAGGGATTGTAGGGCCGCATTGACACTGGCGGAGCGTGGCAATGCTACAAATTGCAAGCGGCAGAAACCCGAGCAGCGGTAAATAACGGGCCGAGTCGTGCCGCCGCGCCCGGTTTCGACGAACGTCGCCACGCTCAACAGTGAATGATGCGTTCCGTTGTCGGCCCGCATACCTAGGCCCATGAACTGGAGGCGTGACATGGTGGCATCCACATCCCGCAATTGAACGGTGTTTCGAATTTGTTGCGAATGACGGTTCGGCATCTGCAGCGATGCCCCCGGTGCGCTGGAATCCAGATTGCCTACCATCCGGCGTGACGGCCGCAATGGTATGAGTCCGCACTGTTTAGCGCCAGCCACCCGCCAACGGGGCAGACGCTGCTGGCTTTCCCCAGCGCGGGCGCTCGCCAGGCAGCGCTGGCGCTTACAATCGCGGGTCTTCGCCGCCAACCATCCATTTGATGGTTTCGGAAAAGTCGAATGGCTGCACGCCGGGCACGAGACGACGCAATTTCTCGGTCGAACCCACCAGGACTCTGACCTCGTTGGCCCGAACGAACGCCGGATTGACACGCACCTCGAGCTGGTGTCCGGAGACCTCGCTCACTGCCTCGAGCACTTGCTGAAGCGTATAAGGCTTGCCGCTGCACACATTCACTACCTCGGATTCGACATTCGACTCCAGCAGTCCGCGATAGACCTTCGCGACCGTGCGCACATCGGAAAAGTCGCGCGCCACATCCAGATTGCCTAATTCGATGACAGGCAGTCGCTTGACGAAGTGCGAAACGATCTTTGGGATCAGGAAACGCTCAGCCTGGCCACGCCCGGTGTAGTTGAACGGACGCACGATCACGATCGGCAACCGGTCAAACCACGTCTTGACCAGATGCTCCATCGCAAGCTTGCTGGCCGCGTAATGATTAATGGGCGCCGGGATCACACCTTCGTCGATCACGCCGCCGGAATTGCCATAGACGTTCGCGCTGCTGACAATCAGAATCTTGTCCGGCCGGTGGCCGACGTCGGCGCAGGCCTGAAGCAGATTGAGCGTACCAAGCACGTTGACCCGGTACATGTCGAGTGTCACTTCGTGCGCGACGAAGCTGATTGCAGCCAGATGCGCGATGCAATCAGGGCGGACCGCCTCGATCACGCGACGGCAATCGTCGAGCGACGTGATGTCGAGCTGCAGCTCGCTTCCTTGCCGAAGATCGCCGACACAGGTACCCGTCACCTCATACCCGGCGCTCAGCAGTTCCTCGCGAAGATAAGCGCCCGTAAAGCCATGGGCACCTGTGATCAAGACGCGGCGCATAGGCATATCAGAACGAGAAACCAATCTGGTTGCGGCGCCGATCCGACTCGACCATCAGTGTGCACAACTCTTCGAGCGTAGTGCGTGGCGTCCAGCCAAGTTTTTCCTTCGCCTTGGTGGCGTCGCCGATCAACAGATCGACTTCCGCCGGACGATAGAACTCCGGATTCACACGCACCAGTACCTTGCCGTTGGATACGTCGAGCCCTTCTTCTTTCTCCGCCTTGCCACGCCACTCGATGTCCGTGCCGATAGCACGGAAGGCCATCGATACGAAATCGCGCACGGTCTCAGTGCGGTTGGTCGCAAGAACGAAGGTGTCCGGCTCGTCGGCTTGCAGCATGCGGTACATGCCTTCGACGTATTCCTTCGCGAAACCCCAGTCGCGCTTCGCGTCGATATTGCCGAGTTCCAGCACGTCGAGCTTGCCGAGCGAAATCTTGGCGACCGAGTCCGTAATCTTCCGTGTGACGAATTCACGGCCGCGCAGCGGCGATTCGTGATTGAACAGAATGCCGCTCGAGCCAAAAATATCGTAAGACTCGCGATAATTGACCGTGATCCAGTGTGCGTAAAGTTTCGCTACGCCGTACGGACTGCGCGGATGGAACGGGGTGTCTTCCTTTTGGGGGATCGCCTGCACCTTGCCGAACATTTCGGAGGTGGACGCCTGATAGAAGCGAATCGAGCGATCGACGATGCGGATCGCCTCGAGCACGTTCAGCGCCCCGACACCGGTGATCTCAGCCGTAGTGGCCGGCTGCTGGAACGACACGCCGACGAAGCTCTGCGCCGCCAAGTTATACACCTCGCGCGGCTTGGCCATTTCGAGCAGGCGAATCGTTGCGCCGAGATCGGTCAGGTCGTGCTCGACCAGATGAAGCTTCGGATGCTGCAATACACCCACTTCATCGAGACGCCAAAAGTTGACCGAGCTGGTACGCCGATACGTGCCATAGACGTCGTAGCCACGTTCGAGGAGCAATTGCGTCAGATACGCACCATCTTGCCCGGTAATGCCAGTCACCACAGCGCTCGTCAAGTCCTTCTCCTTCAGTAAGCCGCTCACGCAAGTCCCCGCGTTGAGCATGGGTAATAATGAACGCCGATTATAGCCGACGGGGCAACCCTGCCGGGGCGCCGAGATAGTCGCGGACGGCGCACGTGCCAGCTGCCGACCGATTCCGCTGGGTATCGATGGACGGCTCCGGGACCGAATCCGCCGGCACGCTGACACGCGACGAGCATGCGATTCGCCCCGGCACCGAGTCCGTCACTCAGCCCGCGAACGCGCACCACGCTGGCAGAAGCTCGATCTTCCTGGCGGTAAGCGCGCGCTCGCAAGACTGGGTGATGACGAGCCCGTGCGCGTCCAGCGTGTCCTGGATGTGATCCCGGCGGGAATAGCGCAGGTTCTCGCGCACATTCGGCGCTGGAGAAATGCTTACGCGCCGCCCTGCCAGCTCGGCAGTGAGCGGCGCAAATACATCCTTGTTCGTTTCGATGTCCGGGACGTCGATAAAGATCGGCCCTCTGAAGCCGCTAGCCAACACGTACGCTGCCACCGTCCTGGCCACTGCAACCCCGGCCGGCAGCGTCGGCGGGGGCGCGCCACGCCTGAGGACCAATACCGACCTGATATCTTCGAATTGCACGACAGTGAGCAGAGCGACGACGAGCGCGAACACGGTGATGCCGGACCGCCACGATCCGCTCGATCGGGCGCGCACATGCCGGTAGAGGTTCGAGAATACGACGAGCAAAACCGGATAGACCACGAACCATCCATAGCGCCCCGAGGCGCGGAAGGGCGACACCAGCCCCATTAACGCGCGTGGAAGCTCGATTCCGAACACCAGCGAGGAGCCCAGATAGACCTGATTCGAAAGACTCAGTATCGTCAGCGCCAGCCATAGCGACCAGACGGGTGCGTCGACGCCTGCAACGATCCGGCGCCCGAGCATGAACCCCGCCATCAGGACGAACAGCAAGAGGCCGAGACCGAGATATTGATAACCCTCGTACTGTCCGGCAGTGCCGATCGGCAGCGTCGATACATACCTCGACGTATCTTCTCCGTCTGCGCCTAGCGGATTGATGAACGCGTTCAGGTTCATCGAGTAGAAGCCGAAGCCGCTGCTGTCATCACGGAAATGCTGGAAATAGCCGGCCGCGAACATTGCCGACAGCATGAGCGCGAGAATGATGCAAGCCTGACGCGCAACGAAGCGCAGCGTTGCCGTATCGGCGCGGTAGCTGCATGCACGCCACTGTGTCAGCACCGCCATCAGCACGAGAGGCGGCGTGAAATAGAAGTGCGTGAATACCGAAAAGACGATTAGCGCGAGAAAAACGCGCAACCGGTCGCTAGACGTCATCGACGCGGACAGAAGCGTGCCCCAACCGATGATGATCAGAAAATGCGGCAACAGGTTGAGATGGCCTACCCGGTAGTAAAACGTCGGCAGAAGCCCGATCAACAGCGCGCCCAGGAACGCGCACACCGATGAGACTGCGAGCTGCCTCAGCGCCCAATAAATGGACCAGAATTGCAGCAACGCGCACAGATAAACCCAGGCGCCGTAGGTCTGCGCCGCCGGGCCGAGGAACGGCGCGAGCAACTTCGTGACGATCGCCAATAGCAGGTTACCGTCCATGAACACGATGTTTGCGCCCACCGGAAAATCGCTCGTCTCGATATGTCCTAGCGGAAACTGCCACGACGAGCTACGGAACAGGTTGAGCGCGGCCAGATTCCTCCGGTAGTCGCCGAGGTACAACCATTCGAGATGCGAAGGATGCAATGCCGACAGACCCATCCAACCGTCAAAGATGAATACCGATACCGCCAACAGCAGCGCGTACGCGACGAGATCGAGCGATACGCGCGGCGCACGCTTGGGTGCGGGCGCATCGACGAGGCCATTCGGTCTTGAATCGACGGACATGGATCGAAGACGTCCAGTGACGATGATTCGGATGCGGGGCGCCGCCGCACGCTTGCATCAGGCAAAGACGAACCGCCTGTCGAGTCGGTACTTCACGACATAGCCGATCGTCAGGCCGATGGCGCCGCCGAGGAAGCGTGCCGGCTCGGAATGAAAGATGGCGTCGGCGCCAAACTCGAATCCCCAGAAGATGAACGTGGTCGCCACGCCCATCAACGAATACAGAAAGAAGCTCGCCACCCCATGCGAAAGATTATTGTGGCGGTAGCGAAAAATCCAGATCTTGTCGAGGACGAACTTCAGTACGAGACCGCCTCCGGTGCCGACCACCACCGAGAGCATGACGTCGAAAGGACCCTCGTACACAATCAGCGACAGCTTTTGCAGGCCGATGTTCACGACGATCGACAGGGCCGCGAAGACTGCATAAAGAATGACGAGGTGGGGGGTGGCGAGAGGTTTGGCCGATGAATTCACGGTATCGTTGCGTTGATCTATCGACTGTCTGAAAGCGGTCGGCCTGCGCGAGCGCGACTGGCCCGCCGGCCGGCTTCCATTACAGCGACAGCCGGTTGAAGATGCGGCGCGGAATCGAGCGAATGATCAGCATAATGCCCGCCCAGAACCACGGGGTATACAGCACGTCGCGGTGACGCGCCACGGCCTTCACGATGTCGGCGGCCACAGCCTGCGGTGTCGCCACGAGCGGCTTGGGCAACGGCAGGCCCTGCGTCATCGGTGTAGCGACGAAGCCAGGCTTGATCGTCACCACATGTCCACCGACCTTTTTCAGGCGTGCATTGAGTCCTTCGCAGAACGTGGCAAGTGCGGCTTTCGCACTGCCGTAAAGGTAGTTCGACGGACGTCCACGATCGCCGGCGACCGAGGCGATCACCGCCAATGTGCCGCTGCGCTGTTCCTCGACGATATTAGCGAAACGCGTCAGTAGCGCGATCACCGAAACGACGTTCGTCGTGAACTCGCGCACCGCGACGGCTGCGTCGCGCTCGCATTCGCGCTGATCGGGCAAGGTGCCCGGCGCAACCAGCACGATGTCGATGCTGCCGAGAGCGGCCCGGCATGCCTGCACGACCGCCTCCTGCGCGCCGAGATCGTCGATATCCAACTGGTGGCAGCTAACGAACCCGGCGCCGCGCGCCTTCAGATCGTCGGCGGTTTCCTGAAGGCGCCGCGCGTTGCGGGCGACCAGCGCGAAGCGTACACCCGGTCCATTCCATGCACGCGCGCAGGCCGAAGCGATGGCCGAAGTGGCTCCAATGATGACGATGTTCTTCATGAGCGAGTCGTTCGTTCCCAGAATCGAGAAAGCAAAGCAGGATCCCTCAGTGTCTCCAGGTCGGTCCACCGCGGGTAGGCCGCGCGGAAATCCTCCCCCGACATGTGCGCATCCTTTGCCGGATACAGACGTCCACCGCTCGCGCGGACGATCGCGTCGAGCGTATCGAACAGGCGCCGGTTGGACGCCTCGCGCTGCGGGAAGTCGAGCGCCAGCGAAGTGCCCTCCCGTGGAAAGGAAAGCCACCCCGGCGACCGAAGATCACCGCAGCGCTTGAGCACGGCAAGAAAGGAGCCGGTGCCGCTGCGCGAAATCGCATCGAGCACGTCGCGTATCGCCGCGCGCGCGCAATCTGGCGGGATTACGCATTGATATTGCTGGAAGCCGGAGCGTCCATAGATGCGGTTCCACTGCAGTAGCGCGTCGAGCGGATAGAAATAGCTATCGTATCCGACCTTCGCCTTGGTCTCGCCAGCGGCCTGGCGGCGATAATACGCCTCGTTGAAAAGACGCAGCGTCAGTTTGTTGAACACAGGAACGGGCGAGACGATAGGAACCGTGTGCTTTTTGCGGCGCTCGACTGCGAGCGGCCCTTCCGGCGCATGATCGCCGACCATGAAAATCCCCCGTCCGAGCGCCGCGCCACGGCTCTGGCAATCGATCCACGCGACGCTGTATTCGTGATGCGGATCGAGGCGCTCGGACAGGACGAAGAATTCGTCGACATTGTCGAAGCGGATGCTCGATACATCCATCATGCTCGTGCGGATTCGCATCAGTTGAATCTCGACCCACGTGATCAGTCCCGTGAGCCCCAGTCCGCCGATAGTCGCACCGAAAAAATCGGGCTCGGCGTCCGTCGCGTTTCTGGGCGCGCATTCGCGCTCGCTGCCATCGCTGCGCAACAGGCCGAAGCGGCGCACATGACGGCCGAAGGTGCCTCGGACGTGATGGTTCTTGCCGTGAACATCGTTGGCCACAGCGCCACCAAGCGTCACATATTTGGTTCCCGGCGTGACCGGCAGCATCCAGCCGCGCGGAATCGCGAGCTCGAGAATCGTCTCCAGCGTGACGCCCGCCTCGGCGCGCAGCACGCCACTCGACGCGTCGAAGTCGATGAGCCTATCGAGACCCCGCATGCACACGACCTGGCCCGAGGACGCGAGACAGCTGTCGCCGTAGCTGCGGCCCTGGCCGAATCCGAGCGTCGTGCCGCTAGCCGACGCCGCCGAGCGCCAGGCTGGCGCTACGCCGTCGCGCCACGCCGGTGTGTGCGGATTCTGCGGCGCATAGGGATAAAGCCCCCAGGACTGAACGTGCGCCATGTTTCAGATGGCCAGCCAGAACACGACAGCGCACAACCCGATGACGGCCCAGCTACCTCGATCCTTGGCGGCGAAAACGACAGGATCGTCGTGCATCTGACCACGATGGGCGATGATCCAGATACGGCTGACCCAATAGAGCAGAAGCGGACAGGCCAGCCAGATGAACTGGGGATGGCGATACAGCAAAAGCGTGTTGGCGTCCTGGATATACAGCGCCAGCACCAGCACGGATAGATAGCCAGCCGCCGCTCCGAGCGATGAGACCAGCGAAAGATCACCCGCCACATATCCTCGGCCCCGCGACGTGACGAGCCCGCGCGCCTGCAGCAGGTGCAGTTCGGCAAAGCGCTTGACCAGGGCGAGACTGAGGAAAATGAACATCGAGAAAGCGAGCAGCCAGAAGCTCAGCCGTGCATCGATGGCCGCGCTCCCCGCCACGATTCGCGATGTGTATAGGCAAGCGAGCGCCACGACGTCCACCATGACGTGCCGCTTCAGATAGAAAGAGTAGGCGAGCGTCAGCGCGTAGTAGGCGATCAGCGCCAAGGTGAATCGGTACGGCAGTAACGCGTGGGCGATTCCAAACCCGATCACCAATAGAACCGGAAACAACATCGCGCCCTGCCATAGCGGCAAGGTTCCTGCCGCGAGCGGGCGCCGACGCTTGGTCGGGTGGTGCCGATCGTCCTCGAGATCGAGCAGATCATTCAGCAGGTAGACGCTCGATGCGCACAGCCCGAACGATATGAAACCGAGGGCGGCCATGGCGAGCAGATGCATCGACGTTGCCTCGTGCGCGGCCAACAGCGGCAAGAAAATCAGCAGGTTCTTGAGCCACTGATGCAACCGCAGTGACTTCGCCCACACCCGGGTGCGAGGCGGACGCGTCTCGATGACGGTCTCGACGTTGCCCCGCCTGCGCGCGACCCGCTCGACACCGACCGATGGGTTGACCACGTAGGCGCGGTCGGCAACCTCCCACACGGGAACGTCCGCATGCGAATTGCCGGCGTAATCGAAGCCCTTTTCGCTGAATTCCGCGACCAGCCGATCGCGCTTGTTGCGCGAGCTCAGGTTCACGTTGCCATTGGTCGCGAAGGTTTGGTCGAACAGACTCAGGTGATCGGCAATCGCATGCGCGAAGCGCTCATGGCTCGCGGTGGCAAGCACGAGGCGGCGACCGGCGGCGCGCTCCTGCTTCAGCCAGTCCAGGACCGTCTCGTCATAGGGCAGCACCGTCACGTCGATATTGGTCGTCTGCGCGAGACGCGACTTGAGCCCAGGCTTGCCAAAGCGCAACAGCCAGAGCAGCGGCTCATAAAAACGATGAGGCGCGGCTTTGAAAAATGCGAATGCGCTTTCGATCAGCACATCGGAGCGCATCAGCGTTCCGTCGAGATCGACTACGAGGGGCTTTTGACTCATTTGAGCGGGCCTAAACAGAGAAAAGTGTGATCACGCGAAACGCTCTTCCGCTCCCCCACTCCCCGAATGATGGCAATCGCTGGCGGCCAACAAGGATCTCGTTCGCCGAGTGATATTTACACCGCCCTTCCCGGCATAGGGTTGGCAACATGGGCGCCCGCATTATGCGAGGCGCTCGTCGCGCGACAGGCACAACTTCAACGCCTCCTTCCAATGCGGCGCGGCGAGCCCGAACACACGCGCCAGTTTGTCGTTCGACATCCTCGAATTGGCGGGGCGCTTTGCGGGCGTCGGGTAGTCCGCGGCCGGAATCGGCAGCGTGTTCGGCCTGTTCGGCAAATCCGCGAGTTCGAAGATGGCCGACGCGAAGCCGTGCCACGACGTCGAGCCGCCCGCGCACAGGTGATAGATGCCGGAACGCTCGTTCCACCACTTCACGCCGTCTTCGGCGGCGAAGCCCTGCGCGCACAGATGCGCGGTCAGCGTCGCGATCGTGTTGCACCACGTGGGCGCGCCGAACTGGTCGGCCACCACCTTCAACTCGGCACGATCGGCGCCTAGCCGCAGCATCGTCAGCAGAAAGTTCTTGCCGCGCGTGCCGTACACCCAGCTGGTGCGCAACACGAGATGATTGACGCCGCTCGCCGCGATTGCCTGCTCGCCCGCGAGCTTGCTGGCACCGTAGACGTTCTGCGGATCGGTCGGATCGTCCTCGACGTACGCGCCTTCCTTGGCGCCGTTGAACACGTAGTCCGTCGAATAGTGGATCAGCGCGGCGCCGACCTTTCTCGCTTCGTCGGCGAGCACGCCCGGCGCTTCGCCGTTGATGCGCATTGCCAGCTCGCGCTCCTCGTCGGCCTTGTCCACCGCCGTGTACGCGGCCGGATTGACGATCAGCGCGGGACGCAGCTCGCGCACCACTGCGCGAATCTGATCGAGGTTCGACAGATCAAGCCGTGTGCGATCGACCGCCACCACGTTGCCGAGCCCTTGCAGCGTGCGAGCGAGCTCATAGCCGACCTGGCCGTTTGCGCCGGTGACGAGAATCGTCCGTGTCGCGTGGTGTGCGCTCATGCGATCCCCTTATGCGTAGACTTCGGCGTCGGCGAGACGCTTGCCCGCCGCATCCTTGGCCGCGAGCAGCGGCTCGAAGTCGATCGGCCATTCGATGCCGATCGCCGGATCGTTCCACGCGATGCTGCGCTCGTGTTCCGGGAACCAATAATCCGTGGTCTTGTACAGGAACTGCGCGGACTCCGACAGCACGACGAAGCCGTGCGCGAAACCGGGCGGCACCCACAGCTGCCGGTGGTTCTCCACCGACAACGTCACGCCGACCCACTTGCCGAAGTTCGGCGAACTCTTGCGGATGTCGACGGCGACGTCGAACACCTCGCCCTCGACCACGCGCACGAGCTTGCCCTGCGCATGCTGGATCTGATAGTGCAGACCGCGCAGCACGCCGCGAGCCGAGCGCGAGTGATTGTCCTGCAAGAACTCGACGCCCGGCTCGACTTTGTCGGCGAATTCGAGCGCATTGAAGCTTTCGAAGAAAAAGCCGCGCGCATCGCCGAACACCTTCGGCTCGATGATCTTGACTTCGGGCAGCGAGGTTGGGGTTACCTGGATGGCCATGCGACTCGATCCGTCAGAATGTTTTGCAGGTACTGGCCGTAGCCATTTTTCGCGAGCGGCCTGGCGAGCGCGAGCAGTTGCTCGCCGTCGATCCACTGACGCCGGTACGCGATCTCTTCCGGACACGCGACCACCAGACCCTGGCGCTTCTGCAGCGTCGCGATGAAGGTCGCGGCTTCGATCAGCGAGTCGTGCGTGCCGGTGTCGAGCCACGCGTAACCGCGGCCCATGATCTCGACGTTGAGCGCCGCGTTCGCGAGGTAGCGCGAGTTCACGTCGGTGATTTCGAGCTCGCCGCGCGCGGACGGCTTGATGTCCGCGGCGATGTCGCAGACCTGCCTGTCGTAGAAGTACAGGCCGGTGACCGCGTAGTTCGAACGCGGCTTGGCGGGCTTTTCCTCGATCGACAACGCGCGGAACTGCTTGTCGAATTCGACCACGCCGTAGCGCTCCGGGTCCTGCACGTGATATGCGAACACGGTGGCGCCTTCGGTCTGATCGTCCGCGCGTTCGAGCTGCTTCGCGAGATCGTGGCCGTAGAAGATGTTGTCGCCGAGAATCAGCGCCGACGGATCGTTGTTCACGAACTCGCGGCCGATGATGAACGCCTGCGCGAGCCCATCCGGCGACGGCTGCACCGCGTACTGGATGTTCATGCCCCACTGGCTGCCGTCGCCGAGCATCGCCTCGAAGCGCGGCGTGTCCTGCGGCGTGGAGATGATCAGCACGTCGCGAATACCCGCCACCATCAGCGTGGACAGCGGGTAGTAGATCATCGGCTTGTCGTACACCGGCAGCAGCTGCTTGGAGACGACGTGCGTGATCGGATACAGGCGAGTGCCCGAACCGCCCGCGAGAATAATGCCTTTGCGCGCCATTGCCGTGCCTTTACGCGCGCTGCGCGTAGTTGGTCTCTACCCACTTCCGGTATTCGCCCGAAGCGACTTCGTCGACCCATTGCTGGTTGTCGAGATACCACTGGACCGTTTTGGCGAGCCCCGTCTCGAACGTTTCCGCCGGCTTCCAGCCGAGTTCGCGCTCGAGCTTGCGGGCGTCGATCGCGTAACGGCGGTCGTGGCCCGGACGATCCGTCACATAGGTGATCTGGTCGCGATAGGAGCCCGCCGCCTTCGGACGCTGCTGGTCGAGCAGGTCGCACAGCGTGTGCACGACCTCGAGATTCTTCTTCTCGTTCCAGCCGCCGACGTTGTACGTCTCGCCCGGCGTGCCGCGCGCGAGCACTTCGCGGATCGCGCTGCAATGGTCGCCGACGTACAGCCAGTCGCGCACGTTCTGCCCGTCGCCATACACCGGCAGCGGCTTGCCGCCGAGCGCGTTGGCGATCATCAGCGGAATCAGTTTTTCGGGGAACTGGTACGGACCGTAGTTGTTCGAGCAGTTGGTGGTCAGCACCGGCAGGCCATACGTGTGATGGTAGGCACGCACGAGGTGATCCGAGCCGGCCTTGGTCGCCGAATAGGGGCTATTCGGCGCATAAGGCGTCGTTTCGGAGAACTGCGGATCGGTTGCGGACAGCGAGCCGAACACTTCGTCGGTCGACACGTGCAGGAAGCGGAATGCGGCACGCTCCGCTTCACCCAGCGTGTTCCAGTAGCTGCGCGTCGCATCGAGCAACGTGAAGGTGCCGACCACGTTGGTCTGCACGAAATCGGCCGGACCGTGAATCGAGCGATCCACATGGCTCTCGGCCGCGAAATGCAGCACGGCGCGCGGCTTGTGTTCGGCCAATAGCGCGTCGAGCGCGGCGCGATCGCAGATGTCGACGCGCGCGAAAATGTGTTTGGAATTGCCCTGTAGCGACTTCAGCGTGCCCAGGTTGCCGGCGTAGGTCAGTTTGTCTACGTTGAGCACCGCTTCGTCCGACGCATTCAGCCAGTCGAGCACGAAATTGGCGCCGATAAATCCGGCACCGCCCGTTACGAGGATCATGTAATTCCCTTGTGGGTGTGAGCGGCGCCCGAAATCGACTCGCCGACCTTCTCACGATGCGTAATGGTTTCCGATTCTGCAGCAATCCGTTGCATTCGCTTGTGCGCAAGCAAACGCTCGGACGCTATTCTTATGATGACCCGATTATACGGTTGTCCACGCCAAAAATTCGAATTCAACCATTTGAAACAGCCTCACCATTCTGGCTGCCATTTGCTGTCCTAGTGACTGTTTATGCGGTCGCTAACACGAACCGAGCACAGAAACGCCATGACATGTCGCGCTCGACACCGTTAATGGATCGTATCCAGTCGACCGGACGCCGCCGCGGCGTGTGCTGTGCCCTGCGTGTCAGGCTCACCCGCCCCCACACCGCTTCGATCACGGTGTGCCCACGCCCGCTCAACTTCTCGACCAGATAGCGGCCGGTAAAACCGTTCGCACCGGTGACGAGCGTGCGAATCAATTGCTTCGCGACGGGAGACGACATGCTGGCTTCGTTCACGAGAGAGTCATCCTGTTGTTGTATTGGAATAGCGCACGCGGTCCATGCGGGGTTGCCCGCGTCCCACAACGTGATCGCGCAATGTCCGAACCCCAAACGGGCTATTATGTCACGCTAGCTTGCTGCTCTGCCCAGCGTGGCACGCGTCGTGCAACACCGCGCGTGTCGAATCGACCTGATTTCCTCGATGACATCCCACAACGCTTCCAGTACGTCCGCTCCCCTCGTTCCTCTTGCATTCGGCGATCTGCAAGGCTGCCGTGCGCCGTTTCAGCAACTGCTCGCCAAAGCCGCGCCGCCGGACGGCACACCGCTGTGGTTCGCCGGCGATCTGATCAACCGCGGTCCCGACTCGCTCGACACTTTGCGGGACGTCATCGCGTTCGGCGAGCGCGCGGTGCCGGTGCTCGGCAATCACGATCTGCATCTGCTGTCGGTGTCGGCGGGGATTCGCAAGTCGAAGAAAGGCGACACGATCGAAGACATCCTCGCCGCGCCCGATGCTGCCGATCTGCTGGAGTGGATTCGCCACCGGCCGCTCGCGCATTTCGACAACGGCATGCTGATGGTGCACGCGGGCGTGCTGCCGCAATGGGATACGACGCTGACGCTGGAACTCGCCGACGAATTGCAGCGCGCGCTGCGTGCGCCGAACTGGAAAGAAACGCTTGCCGGCCTGTACGGCAACGAGCCGAACCGCTGGAAGCCGGGCCTGAAGGGAATCGAGCGCCTGCGCGTGACGTGCAGCGCGTTGACGCGCATGCGCTTTTGCAGCGCCGAGGGGGTGATGGATTTCAGCAGCAGCGGCACGCTCGCATCCACGCCGAGCGGCTGCATGCCATGGTTCGACGTGCCGTCGCGCCAGACCGCCGACGTGACCGTCGTGTTCGGTCATTGGGCCGCGCTGGGCCTGATGCTGCGCGATAACCTGATCGGCCTCGATTCGGGTTGCGTGTGGGGGCAGAAGCTGTCGGCGGTACGGCTCGCGCGAAATCCGGCCGAGCGTACGTTGACGCAGGTCGATTGCGATTCGTGCGGCGTGCCGCGCGGGGGCAATTGAACAGAAGGCGGCGACGCTGCCCGGCAGCACCGCCGCTCAGGCCGAGCGGCGCGGCTGATCGACGGGCTCGATCAGCGTTTCCGGCGTCTCGGCGGCGTCGCTCGACGGCGCGGCAGCTGCCACGTCGCCCTCTTGCGCGACCGTCCCCGCCACTGCGTTGCCGGCCTGCATGTCCCGCAACGCGTTCGCCACCACATTCTGAGCCTGCGCCGCGAGCACCCGCCGGTCGGCGTTCGGCGCGAGCGGTGCGCCGACATAGACGTGAGCGGTTAGCGGACCGCCACGCAACAGCATGTCGAGCGAGTCGGACAATGACACATCGTCGATATACGCGGGTGCGGTCGACTGCCGGCCCTGCGCATCCTCGTACATGATGCACAGCGGCTGCACCGGCACACCGGCCGACACCGCCGCCTGGAACATGTTCGCGTGAAAGGGCAGCAACTCGAGCCCGTTCGACGTCGTGCCTTCGGGGAACACGCACATCAGTTCACCCGCACTGAGCCGATCGGCGAGTTCGTGCATGATCCGCTTCGCGTCGCTGCGCTTCTCGCGCTGGATGAACACCGTATCGAGCTGCTGCGCGAGCCAGCCGACCACCGGCCATTGCCGGATCTCCGCCTTCGACACGAACGGCGTCGGCCGCCACGCGTTGATCACGTAGATGTCGATCCACGAGACGTGATTGGCGACGACGAGCGCGCCACGATCGAGCCGCACCGCATCGTTATGCACGACGAGGCGCATGCCGCACAGCCGCAGCATCTTCAACGACCACGCGCGATTGAGCGCGTGTCGCCGCTCGGCGCTCGCGTTCGGAAAGCGCGTCGCGACGGTCCACATGCCGTGCAGCAGATGCGTGATGAGACGGATCTTGCGTAACGCGAGCTTCATGGCCGGAGCTTTCCTTGACTGGACCGAGACGATGCCCGCTCAGCGCTGTTCGTACGCGAGCTGACCGGACACGACGGTCGCGCGCACCTGCGCCGGAAGTTCGTAGCCGAGGAACGGCGTGTTGTGCCCCTGGCTCTTCAGCGCGCGCGGCTCGACGCGCCAGTGAGCGTGACGGTCGAACACGCAGAGGTCGGCCACCGCGCCGACCGCGATACGGCCAGCCGCTTCGAGGCCCAACACCTGCGCCGGCGCCGCGGTGATGCGATTGAGCGCGGTCGCGAGCGGCACGCCCGCTTCGTCGGCCCACTTGACCGTCAGCGACAGGAACAGTTCGAGGCCAGTCGCGCCGGGCGTCGCTTCGGCGAACGGCAGCAGCTTTTCGTCGTCGTCGACCGGCGTGTGCGCGGAGCAGATCGCGTCGATCGTGCCGTCGACGAGGCCCGCGCGGATCGCTTCGCGATCGCGCTGTTGACGCAGTGGCGGATCGAGCCTGAACTGCGCGTCGAAATAGCCGATGTCGAGGTCGATCAGATGCACGTGGTTGACCGTGACGTCGCACGACACCGGCAGGCCTTCGGCCTTCGCCGCGCGCACGAGCGCGACGCCCGCCGCCGACGACACATGCGACACATGCACACGCGCGCCGGTCACGCGCACGAGTTCGAAGATCGTATGCAGCGCGATCGTTTCGGCCGACACCGGCACGCCCGACAGACCGAGCCGCGACGCCAGCGCGCCGCTCGCGGCGACGCCGCCCTTGCCGAGGTACGCATCGACGGGACGCAGCCACACGGTGAAGCCATAGGTCTTCGCGTATTGCAGCGCGCGCATCAGCACCTGGGTATCGACGATCGGCGTGTCGGCCTGCGAGAAGCCGACGCAGCCCGCCTCGGTCAGCTGGACCATCTCGGTGATGACTTGCCCCTTCAGACCGACCGTCAGCGCACCGAGCGGATACACGTGCGCCTTGTTCAGATTGCGCGCGCGGAACTTCAGCATTTCGACGAGGCCCGGCTCGTCGAGCGTCGGATCGGTGTCCGGCGGACATACGAGGCTCGTCACGCCGCCCGCGAGCGCCGCGGCCATTTCCGAGCCGAGCGTCGCCTTGTGCTCGTAGCCCGGCTCGCGCAAACGCGCGCACAGGTCGACGAGACCCGGCGCGATCGACAGACCGTGGGCGTCGATCGTGCGCTCCGCCTGGAAGCCGGCCGGCGCCTGGCCGAGAGCGGCGATCTTGCCCGCCTCGATAAAAATGTCCTGCTGCTGTTCGGTGCCCGCTGCCGGATCGATCAGCGTGCCGCCTTGAATATGAATCTTCATGCGCTGCCTTTGTTAAACCTGTGGTTCAGCCCTGTGGTTCAGCCTATCGTTCGGCTTCCCGATCAGTCGTCGCTCAGTCGTTATTGCCCGCGACGATCCCCATCACCGCCATGCGCACCGCGATACCGAACGTCACCTGATTCAGGATCACCGATTGCGGGCCGTCCGCGACCTGCGAGTCGATCTCGACGCCGCGGTTCATCGGACCGGGGTGCATCACGATCGCATCGGGGGCGGCGAGCGCGAGTCGCTCGGGCGTCAGCCCCCAGCTCTTGAAGTACTCCTGCGACGACGGCAGCAACGCGCCGCTCATGCGTTCGTTCTGCAGGCGCAACATGATGATCACGTCGACGTCCTTCAGCCCTTCGTCGAGGTTGTGGAACACGCGCACGCCCATCTGTTCGAGGCCGCCCGGCAGCAGCGTGCGCGGACCGATCGCGCGCACTTCGGGCACGCCGAGCGTGGTCAGCGCATGAATGTCCGAGCGCGCGACGCGCGAATGCAGGATGTCGCCGACGATCGCCACGCGCAGCTTCGTGAAGTCTTTCTTGTAGTGGCGGATCGTGTACATATCGAGCAGACCCTGCGTCGGGTGCGCGTGACGGCCGTCGCCGGCGTTGATCACGTGCACGTGCGGCGCGCAGTGCTGCGCGATCAGGAACGGCGCGCCGCTCGACGCATGACGCACGACGAACAGATCGGCGTGCATCGCCGACAGGTTGTTGATCGTGTCGAGCAGCGATTCGCCCTTGCTCGTCGACGACGCGTTGATGTTCAGATTCAGCACGTCGGCCGACAGCCGCGTGGCCGCGATCTCGAACGTGGTACGGGTGCGCGTCGAGTTCTCGAAGAACAGGTTGAACACCGACTTGCCGCGCAGCAGCGGTACCTTCTTCACTTCGCGATCGGTCACGCTGACGAACTGGTCGGCGGTCTCGAGAATGTGATTGACGATGGCCTTCGGCAAGCCCTCGATCGACAGCAGATGCTTGAGCTCGCCGTTCTTCGTGAGCTGCGGGTTGCCCTTCAGGAAGCCGTAGCGGAAGCGCTCGGATGCGCTAGCGGAGGAATCTTGCGGAGCCTGGGTGGCGGTGTTCATGATGTACCTGCTTCAAATACGGGCGTCAACGTGATCGAGGTCGGCGCGTCGCTCGCGCGAGTTTCAATCGACGCGTGCTTCAGTGTGAAAAGAGAACCGCTGGCCGCCCGCGCCGTCGTCTTCGTGGGCCAGCACGAGCGTCGCGTCGGCCGGCACGTCGACCACGCCGCCGACGAAGCGCGCCGCCACCGGCAACTCGCGTCCGCCGCGATCGGCGAGCACCGCGAGTTCGACCGATGCCGGCCGGCCATAGTCATACAGTTCGTTTACCGCCGCGCGAATCGTGCGGCCCGTGTACAGCACGTCGTCGACCAGCACGATGCGGCTGCCATCCACCGCGAACGGCAGCGAGGTCGGGCTCGCCTGCGCGTGCAGCCCTTTCTTCGCGTAGTCGTCGCGATGCAGCGCGACATTCACCACGCCGAAGCTCGCCAGGTGCAGGTCGCGCGCGAGCCGCTCGGCGAGCCATGCGCCGCCGCTATGGATACCCGCTAGCACCGCCGCCTGGGCGCCGTCGTGCGCTGCGGCGAGCTGGTCGCCATAGGCCGCGCGAATCTGGTCGAGCAACGCGCGATACAGCGCTTCGGCGTCAATGGAACTCATGATCGTCGGAAAGTCCGTCAAGATATTGCTGGAGGATGATGCTCGCGGCTTCGGCATCGAGCATGTCGGCGCGGGCGTTGCCGGCGCGGATTTCCGCCTCGGCCTCGACTGACGAGTAGCGCTCATCGACCCACGTGACCGGCAGATTGAAGCGGCCGTTCAGCTGGTTGCCGAAGCGCTTCGCGAGCTGCGTGCGCTCGTGCGGTGTGCCGTCGGGGTGCATCGGCAGGCCGACCACCAGCGCATCGGGCTTCCATTCGGCGATCAGCTTGCCGAGCGCTTCGAAACGGTAATCCTTGCTGCGGTTCTGCACGACGACGAGCGGCCGCGCGCGGCGCGTCAGCGAATTGCCGACCGCCACGCCGATGCGTTTCACGCCGTAGTCGAACGCAAGCAGCGTCGCCTCACGTCCGGCCGGCAGATTCATGCGCGGCCCCTCATGCGTGCCCGGCCTCGCCCGACAGCATCGACAGCGACACGCCGAGCAGCGCGAGCGCCGCTTCGAGACGATCTTCGGCCGGCACGTCGAAGACGATCTTCGGATCGGCCTCGACCGTCAGCCAGCCGTTCTTCGAGATTTCGTCTTCGAGCTGACCGGCGCCCCAGCCGGCGTGGCCGAGCGTCAGCAGAAAACGCTCCGGACCGTTGCCGCTCGCAACGGCCTCGAGCACGTCTTTCGAGGTGGTCATTTCGAGCCCGCCCGGCACCGACATCGACGACGTGTACGCGCTGCCGCCTTTCGGATCGTGCAGCACGAAGCCGCGCTCGGTTTGCACCGGGCCGCCGAAATACACGGGAACATGGAGAAGAGGTTCGATCTCGAGCTTCAGATCGATGCGATTGAAGAGCGCTTCCAGGTCGATATCGGTCGGCCGGTTGATCACGAGGCCGAGCGCGCCGCGCTCACTGTGATCGCAAAGGTAGACCACCGTTCCTGAAAACGTCGGATCGGCCATGTTCGGCATGGCGATCAGGAACTGGTTGGTCAGATTGATGCGATCGGTACTCTTGGACATAGTTCGGATTTTAGCAAAGACGATGCGCGATGGCGGGCTGCTTTGAGCATGGCAACGCGTTGGGTTGCACGCTACGTGCGGCGTCATCGACGCCGGATCAAGTTCCACTCTATCACGCGCGCGACTTGCGCCATGCCGCGATCAGGCGCCGAAACACCGCGTAGAACGGCAGGTTTGACGCGCGTCGCGTAGTAGCGCAATTGTGACTTGTCACAATGGGTTTCAGCGGATTCGGCACGCTTCGGTCGAGACGTAGCCGACGCAATTCGCGCGCCACGTCGCGCGTTTGGTTCAAGTTTGCTTGCGCTTCACGCGCCGCCCTGCTCGATTG
Organism: Paraburkholderia sp. BR14320; assembly: GCF_040948665.1. NCBI lineage: Bacteria > Pseudomonadati > Pseudomonadota > Betaproteobacteria > Burkholderiales > Burkholderiaceae > Paraburkholderia > Paraburkholderia sp. BR14320. The sequence continues at coordinate 8,157 of NZ_JBFPKG010000033.1, read as the reverse complement.
CGCGCGTGAGCGCGGCGAGCGCCGCCTGCGTGGAGCTGCCGCCGGCCGGCCCAACACCCGCGGCGACCTTGTGCAGCGACGCGCGCAACGCCTCGGCGGCCTGTTCGAGCGTGTCGGCCGCCGGCGCGCCGACGATCACGTGTACGCGCACCGCCGGCGTCGCGACCGCCGCATGCGCACGACGTCGCCATGCGAGCCCGAGCGCATCGGCGAGCAGCGCCACGTGACCAAGGCCGAGCGCGCAGGCGGCCGAGCCGAGCCGGTAGGCGGCGTCGCCCGCCTGCAGCGCTTCACTCGGGTCGGCTTTCTCCGGCTGATCGGCCGCGCGGGCATGGGCGGCGAGCGCCTCGATCGACGCTTCGGCGGTCTGCAGGAAATCTTCGTATGCGTTCGCGTTGACGCTCAGCACGCCGAGATCACGCGTGTGCGGCAGCGACTGCGCTTCGAGCGCGCGCGCCTCCCACAGCGCTTCCGACGACTGCGTGCCGGCGACGTGCCAGTCGACGGTCAAGCCGTAATCGTGCAGCACCTCGACCTGGTCGGCGTCTTGCGCGGCCGCGCCGAACAGCGCGTAGTCGCGCCACAGCAGCGCGAGCGTGGCGCGCACCAGCGAACGCGGCGCCCGCTCGATGCCGCGCGCGTGATCGGCGAGCGCCAGGTTGCAGCGCGCGTAGAAGCGCCGTGCGTCGATATCGCGAATTGCATGGCCGCGCGCGCGCAGCGCCTTGGCACAGGCGCGCGCGAGCCGCCAGAAGTCGTAGGGATCGGGGCCGGCGAGTTCGGCGAAGACGGCGTCGAGCTCGTCGAGCGCGGCGTTGGTGACCGCAAGCGCCACCGCGCTACCCGTGTCGGCCTGCGAGCGCAGCACCGGCAGCAGAGCGCGCTCGTAGCGTGCCCGCAGATGCGCCAGCTGGTCGGCGGATTGCGCGTGCAGCGACGCGGGCGGCACCGGCCGCGCGCACAGCGCGAGGTCTTCGAACGCGACGGCGGCGCCCGGCGTGGGTTCGACGAGTTGCGCGCACAACTCGCGGTAGTGGTTGAACAGCGTCGGCGAGCAGCTGAGCTCGCGCAGATTGTGACGTTCGAGCGCCGCGCGGAAGTCATGCAGCGCCGCGCCGAACACCGGCCGGGCGCTTTGCGCTTCGGCCGACTCGTCGCTCGCGAGCGGCGAGAGCCGCACCAGCGCGTCGGCGAAACGCTGCGCGCTGAGCCAGCCCGCCGTGCGCAATGCATGCGACGCGCGCAGCAGCGCGGCACCGCTCTCGTGGCGCTGCTCAAACGCGAGCGACGCCTCGGCGAGCGCAAGTTCCGCGGAGCGGACAGCGCCGCCGCGCGGATTCGGCAGTGCATCGATGGAAACGGGTGCAGCGGATCGAAGAGTCATGGGCAGGCGACACGAAGCTGACGGCGCCGTCGCTTCGCGCCGCGTGCCGAGTGAGCGGCCACCGCGCGAACCGGCGACAGGACAATGACAGACTACCGTTGCGACACGACGCGTCCGGCGATGTTCCGCGCCAGCGCGCTCTGACAGGCGCCGGGCGCGCCGGACGCATCAAGCGATTGCAGCAATTGTGCGGTGGAGACACCGCTCACCTTCGGGATTGAAGCTCAGGGTTCAGGTTGGGTTGGGGACCGAACCTCGGGACCCCGTTTGGAGGCCGAAGCTTGCGGCGGCTTGCCGTGCTTCAGATCTGGACCATTTCGAAGTCTTCCTTGCGCGCTCCGCACTCAGGACACGTCCAGTTGATGGGCACGTCTTCCCAGCGCGTGCCCGGCGCAATGCCTTCGTCGGGCAAGCCGGCCTCTTCGTCGTAAATCCAGCCGCAAATCAGGCACATCCAGCTTTGATATTCCATTCTTTTGTCGCGTCGTTGAGTCCGTGGAAACGGGAGCCATGATGGTACCGTGTTGCCGCCCCCATGCCTAGCAATCGAAAACGCGCAATCGTAGCGTGGACCGGCCTTCGGCGGGGCGCCCACGCGCCGTGCCGGCGCCGCTTGCGGCGTCTTGCCACGCGTTGGGCGGGCGCCAGCGGCACCGTAGAGTGCGCCCTCGGGCAAGCTGCGCGAAAAAACGCCCTGTCAACGGTTTAGGCCGCATAATTGAGCCACTTGCGCACTGTGCGCCGAAATCCTGCTTTTCTCATCCATTTTCATGCCCAGCGACACGCCTCCGATCGTCCTCACCTTCGGCCTCTCCGATCCCACTGGCGGCTCCGGCCTGCAGGCGGACCTGATGACACTTGCCAGCATGGGCTGCCACGGCGTTTCCGTGCTCACGGGCTACACCGTGCGCGACTCGGCGAGTTGCGATGAAGTGACCGGCCTCGACCCGGACATCGTCGCGACGCAGGCGCGCATGCTGCTCGAGGACATGCCGATCGCCGCCTTCAAGGTCGGCGCGTGCACGCGCGCCGAAGTGGTCAGCGCGATCGCGGAAGTGGTGGCCGACTACGACGATGTCCCGCTGATCCTCGCCCCGGACTTCACGCTCGACGACGAACACGTGCTCGCCGCCGACGAACTGCGCGAAGCGATCGCCGATCTGCTCGCACCGCAAACCACACTGCTGGTCGCCGACGCGTCGACGCTGCTTGCGCTCGCGCAGCCCGACGGCGACGCCGAGGCGCCGAGCCTCGACGCCGCGATCTCGCACCTGCTGTCGCAGGGCTGCGAATACATTCTGTCGACGGAAACCGGCACGCACCGGCTCGTCAACACGCTCTTCAGCGAGGACGGCCAGTTGCGTCAGGACATGTGGGACCGCGCGCCCCATCGGCTGACAGGCCTGACCGATACGCTCGGCGCAGCGATCGCCGCGCTGCTCGCCAACGGCCAGGAGCCCGCGGAAGCTGTGCGCGAAAGTCAGGAGTATCTGTATCAGGCGGTGCGCAATGCGTTCCGACCCGGCATGGGGGCGTACATGCCCGATCGGTTCTTCTGGGCACGCAGCAGCGACGACGACGAAACCCCGCCCGCGCAAGGCAAGGGCGCAGCGCCCGGCGAAGCGCGGCACTGACCTGGTCATTCATCGGTAATCGATCGCGGATTCCACGGAACGCCTGCACAACGCTGGCACGTCGCGACAAGGCTGGCACTGCGAGTGAGCCAGAGGAGTCAGGAGAACTTTTACATGAAAGAGCCGCCCAGCTTCGTGCAACGCTTCCCCGGCAAGATCGCGGCGCAGGACCGCCTGCGCATATTTGATCAGACGCCCGCCACGATCTGGCTGACCGGCCTGTCCGGCGCCGGTAAATCGACACTGGCGTTCGCGCTCGAGGAGCGGCTGATCGCGCTCGGTCATGCCTGCTATGTGCTCGACGGCGACAACATCCGCCAAGGTCTGGCGAGCGATCTGGGCTTCGAGCGCGACGACCGGCGCGAGAACATCCGCCGCGTCGCGCACGTCGCCCAGTTGATGAACGACGCGGGTTTGATCGTGATCACCGCGCTGATTTCACCGCTACGCGAAGACCGCGCAATGGCGCGCGAGATCATCGGAGCAGACAAGTTCGTCGAAACCCACGTCTCCGCCTCGCTCGCCACCTGCGCGAGCCGCGATCCCAAAGGTCTTTACGCGAAGGCGAGGTCAGGCGAGATCAGCTCGTTCACCGGCGTATCGGCGCCCTATGAAGCACCGATCGATCCCGACCTGCACGTCGACACCGGAGCGCTGAGCCCCGCGCAAAGCGTCGCGCAGATCTTCCACTACCTGCGCGAAAAGTGTCTCGGAAGATCGGCTCAGCGTACGGCTCACGCCGCGGGCGCCTGATCCGAACTCAGGGCGTCCGGAAGCGCTCGCCGGCCGCCACATCAACCCCGACGCCCAAACGAAAAAACCCGCCTGAGCGGGTTTTTTCGTTTGGGGAAACGCCTCGCGGTGCACTCCCCCTCATGGACTTCCAACCGGGCCTCGTCCGTGATCCAGACGCGCGGCAATTCAACCACGCGACCGGACCACGAGGCCCGAGCGGAATTACATGTCCATGCCCATGCCGCCCATGCCGCCGGGCATGCCGCCAGGCATCGGAGCATCTTCCTTCGGCAGTTCGCAGACAGCTGCGTCGGTCGTCAGCAGCAGGCCAGCAACCGAAGCTGCGTTTTGCAGCGCCGTGCGCGTCACCTTCGTCGGGTCCACGACACCTGCGTCAACCAGGTCGACGTACTCGCCGGTCGCTGCGTTGTAGCCGTAGTTGCCCTTGCCAGCAGCAACCGCTGCCACGACGACGCTCGCTTCTTCGCCACCGTTGGTGACGATCTGGCGCAGCGGCTCTTCCATTGCGCGCAGAACGATCTTGATACCTGCGTCCTGATCGGCGTTAGCGCCCTTCAGGCCAGCGATCGCCGTACGTGCACGGATCAGCGCGACGCCGCCACCAGCGACGATGCCTTCTTCCACAGCTGCGCGCGTTGCGTGCAGTGCGTCTTCGACACGTGCCTTCTTTTCCTTCATTTCGACTTCAGTCGCAGCACCGACCTTGATCACTGCAACGCCGCCTGCCAGCTTGGCAACGCGTTCTTGCAGCTTTTCACGGTCGTAGTCCGAGGTCGCTTCTTCGATCTGCTTGCGCACTTGCTTGACGCGAGCTTCGATGTTCGCTGCTTCGCCAGCGCCGTCGATGATCGTGGTGTTTTCCTTGCCCACTTCGATACGCTTCGCCTGGCCCAGTTCAGCCAGCGTTGCCTTCTCGAGCGTGAGGCCGGTTTCTTCAGCGATGACCTGACCGCCGGTCAGGATCGCGATGTCTTCCAGCATCGCCTTACGACGATCGCCGAAGCCCGGTGCCTTGACAGCAACGGTCTTCAGGATGCCGCGGATGTTGTTGACCACCAGCGTTGCGAGCGCTTCGCCTTCGACGTCTTCAGCGATGATCAGCAGCGGACGGCCAGCCTTCGCGACTTGTTCCAGAACCGGCAGCAGATCACGGATGTTCGATACCTTCTTGTCGTGCAGCAGCACGAACGGGTTGTCGAGCACGGCAACTTGCTTGTCCGGGTTGTTGATGAAGTACGGCGACAGGTAGCCGCGGTCGAATTGCATACCTTCGACGACGTCAAGTTCGTCTTGCAGCGACTTGCCGTCTTCGACGGTGATCACGCCTTCCTTGCCGACCTTGTCCATGGCTTCAGCGATGCGCTCGCCGATCGACGAATCGCTGTTCGCCGAGATCGCGCCAACCTGGGCGATTTCCTTGTTGGTCGTGCACGGCTTGCTGATCTTGCGCAGTTCTTCGATTGCGGCTGCAACAGCCTTGTCGATGCCGCGCTTCAGGTCCATCGGGTTCATGCCCGATGCGACGTACTTCATGCCTTCGCGGACGATCGATTGCGCGAGAACCGTAGCGGTCGTCGTGCCGTCGCCTGCGTTGTCGCTGGTCTTGGAAGCGACTTCCTTGACCATTTGCGCGCCCATGTTCTGGAGCTTGTCTTTCAGTTCGATCTCTTTTGCGACCGACACACCGTCCTTGGTGACCGTCGGGCCGCCGAAGCTGCGCTCGAGGACCACGTTGCGGCCCTTCGGACCCAGCGTGACCTTCACGGCGTTGGCGAGAATGTTCACGCCTTCGACCATCTTGGCACGGGCGGAATCACCGAATACGACGTCTTTAGCTGCCATCTTCTAACTCCTTGAATACTTTGGATATAACCGGGGAAGTAGCGACGTTGCGCTTACTTCTGCACCACGGCCATGATGTCTTCTTCGCGCATCACAAGCAGTTCGTTGCCGTCGACCTTGACGGTCTGGCCTGCGTACTTGCCGAACAGGACGCGGTCGCCGACCTTCACGTCGAGGGCGATCGCTGCGCCCTTGTCGTCGCGCTTGCCCGGGCCGACTGCGAGGATTTCACCTTGATCCGGCTTTTCCGCTGCGGCTTCGGGGATCACGATGCCCGACGCGGTCTTGGTTTCCTGATCCAGACGCTTGACGATCACGCGATCATGCAAAGGACGAAGGTTCATACATACTCCTCTCTGATTGAGACTGAAGAACGCTGAGAAAACCCGGCTGGACGAGCCAACCGGAGATGTTGTTAGCACTCTCGTGCAGCGAGTGCTAATTATATGGACGGGTAGTGACAAATTCAAGAAGTGCGGAGGAGCGACACCGCGGGCGGGGTTTTGCCCGACCGGCGGGGTGCGGGCGCATCGGCGCGGTCATGCGCGTGAGCTGCGAACCCGAGCAAAAACAAATACTTGCAGCGAGGTTCGCGGCCTGTCGCCGCACCGAGAGGGGGCGGTATCGCAGACAAACAGCAGCCGCGCACCGTACTCCATCCCGTCGGATCTCCTGTTTCCAGGGAAAACCCCCGTCCGGTCGAGCATAAGGTCGCAAGGCCCGTACGGCCCGCGACACCGACCGGCTCATCCGGTTCGACTCACTTCTGCGCAGGCGGGCGCAACGCATTACCTGCCATCCACTTGAGCCGTTCGCAATTGACCTTGATGCGCGCTGCGAATTCCTTCGGATCTCGCTCGCGCAGTGCGTTCATCTGGCTATTGGTGTCGTCGGCGCGATGCCAGCCCGCGTCCCAGCGCTGATCGAAATCGGTCGCTCCGGTCAGCACCTTTCGGAGCCGCTCCTTATAGGCGCCGATCCGCTCGGGCGACGCGCCGCAAAACGCCTGCGCGAAATTCGCCCGCTCGCCCGCCGTCTCCGCGCTCATGTTGGCGTCGCTCGCGCCGCTCGCGAGCGGCGCCGCGAGCGACAGCATCGACCAACAAAGCGCAGCGCAAAGCGGTCGATAGCGATACGATAGGTTCTTCATCTTCGACTCCTGACGATCCTTCGTGGCGACCAGGGATTGTCCCGATCTGCAACGCCGCCTTGCCGATTGTGTCCTGATTGCACTGCACGATGGCGTTTTCGCGCGCTATTCGATGCATCGCGCGGCCAAGCCGCGGTGCTACGCTCGTTAAACCGGCATTCGCGACGTGCCCTTCCGGGGAGCCGTGGCACGAGCACCGCAACGCCACGGCCTATCGGCAGGCCGCGACAGAAACACGAGCGCCAGGCATCAACAACAAGCTCGAAACGACACGAAATCAAACACAAAAAGGCGAGACATCGCTGCGGGAGTGACTGCGATGGCATTTAAAACATATACCGTACTGACGCTATTGGTGACGAGCACAGCCGCGTTCGCGTGGCGGCCAGTCACCTATCCGATCCGAAGTCAGAGCCCTTACGAGCGCAGCATCGATAACGCGATGTGCTACGCCGAGGCGAACCGCGTGACCGGGGTCAACATGGCCCACGAGTCGCAGATTCCGCCGCGTCAGCCGCCGGCGGCCAAAGGTGCGTCGACCGGCGTACCGTCGAAACCCCCGCTTCCCCCCAGTTCCTTCTCGGCCACGCCGCTGCCGTGGAACGCGAGCGCGCCCGAAGCCGCGAGCGCGCCGCTCGCCGGCGCGCAAGCGCCTGGCGGCGCAGCGTCGGCGAAGCCCGTGAACGAAGCCGCGGCCGGCGCCAGCGCGCCTGGCGCGCCGGCCACCGCGGCGGCGAATGCACCGCCGAACGCATCGGCGGCGGCACCGGGCGCAACGGCGGCACCCGGCGCATCGGACGGAGCGGCCGCTTCGACGCAGGCCAACGCGGCGTCGAACGTGAAGCTGCCGCCGCTGCCCGCGCCCGAGCCTCCGATGACCCGCTATTGGGCCGCCTACGGCGCGTGCATGCAGGCGCGCGGTTACGTCGTCCAGTAGTTCGGCCGACGCCGCCTGCGAGCGTCGTCGCATTCATTCTTTTGATGGCGCCGGCCTTCGGCGCCAGTGGAGCGACACGGCCATGCCGCGCGACTCGACTTCCGACCAGCCGTTTTTCCATCACTGCGCATACTGCGGCGTGCCGCTGCCGGGCCGTTTTTCGCCGTGTCCCGCATGCCATGCGCTACCGATCGATTCGTTCGATACCGACGACAAGCCCGGCGAGCGCGCCGCGCGATCCCGGGCGCTGAGCACATCGCGCGCGCAACTCGACCCGCTGCCAGCGGCCGCGAGCTTGCCCGCGGACCGTGCGTCGCGACGCTCTGCGCAAACGAAGATGAGCCCCTACGAACTGCTCGACGAGGCCACGTTCGAGCCGGGCGGGCGTCGACGGCGGCACCCGCTCGCGCTAACCGCGGCCGCGCTCGCGACGCTCGGCGCGGTGTATATCGGC
>NZ_JBFPKG010000339.1:0-255 GCF_040948665.1 Paraburkholderia sp. BR14320 | reverse complement strand
TGCGGGCGCAGAGATCACGTTGGGCGCGGACAAGGGTTACGACGCACAGGAATTCATCGAGGCCTGCCGCGAGATGAAGGTCACACCGCACGTAGCGCAAAACACCTCGGGGCGGCGTTCGGCGGTGAACGATACGATTGCCTCGAGCGCGGGCTACGCCATTTCCCAGCAAAAGCGCAAGCTGATCGAACAAGGCTTTGGATGGGCGAAGACCGTGGGACGTATGCGCCAGGTGATGGTGCGCGGGTTGAAGAA
>NZ_JBFPKG010000338.1:0-259 GCF_040948665.1 Paraburkholderia sp. BR14320 | reverse complement strand
GTGATTGATCCATGGCAAATGATCAAAAAAGTTCACACATACGGCGAGCGGATCAATACAACCGAGCCGGTGCGACTTTTCACTATGCCACCCGGGCCGCCTGAGCCCAACGATGCACTTTCCGCGGCCCTCGCTCAAAACCCGGCCGATAACTCGCGAATGGATCGATTTACAAAAATGAGAGTTAAGCGAGCGGCTGGCCCTGAGGCCGCCGAGACCATTATTCGCGGACTAAGAAGCAGTGGCAATGCATGGGATC
>NZ_JBFPKG010000337.1:0-260 GCF_040948665.1 Paraburkholderia sp. BR14320 | reverse complement strand
GTCCCCCGTGCGATACAGCCGATCGCCCTCCACAAAGGGACTGGCGATGAACCGCTCGGCTGTCAGCTCGGGGCGGTTCAGATAGCCGCGCGCCACCCCCGCCCCGCCAATGTAAAGCTCGCCCACCACCCCGAACGGCACCGGCGCGCCATGACCGTCCAGCAGATAAACCCGCGTGTTCGCAATCGGACGGCCGATCGGGACCACTGACCCATTAAAATCAGCCGGGCAATTCCAGGCCGTTACGTCGATAGCAGCTT
>NZ_JBFPKG010000336.1:0-261 GCF_040948665.1 Paraburkholderia sp. BR14320 | reverse complement strand
TCCAGAACCATTCGCACAGCCCGCTCACGAACTTCAGGCGAGTACCTTGGGCACTTCTTCTTCGTGTTTTCCATAGCTCCATTTTCTCAAGAAGTGGAGCCTCCGGAAATCCCGGGGCGGTTCAGAAGAGAAGAGAGAGGTGGCGCCGCTTGTTCGGGCAGGGTCCCGAGATTTTTAAGTGGAACCACCGGGGCGTTCATGCTGCCGATTTGATCGCAGACAGTGTCGCGAAGTATGCCTCATCCGGCGTGCGGTCTTCCA
>NZ_JBFPKG010000335.1:0-261 GCF_040948665.1 Paraburkholderia sp. BR14320 | reverse complement strand
GCGTGTCGGGCCAGTCCCAGACTTACAGCGATGCGTACCTCGAACTGATTTTCACGTTCTACCGCCTGTTCAACTGGGGCATGCGGCAGATCACCGGCCATATGCAGGAATTCTGGGCGCTGCGCGGACTGGACATCGCGGTGCCGAGCTTCGGGTTGCTCAGCGAGCGGTTTCGCGCGCTTGAGATTCAGGTCAAACAGCGCTGCCAGCGCGTCGCCGATTGCCTGTCCAGAGGCGAGGCGATCAGTTTGATCGTCGACA
>NZ_JBFPKG010000334.1:0-262 GCF_040948665.1 Paraburkholderia sp. BR14320 | reverse complement strand
TCTGCTGATACACCAGCTCCCACGGCGGGAAATCATTGGGCAGCATCCTCCACGGCGCGCCGGCACGAGCCATCCAGCGCAATGCATCAAACATGTCGCGCAGTTCGTATTTGCGCTGGGGCGCGTCGACGTCCATCAGCGTCAGATACGGCGCCGCGAAACTCCATTCCTCATCCGACACATCAGTCGGATACCCTTTGCGGTCTGTTCTTTTCATCCCGCCAGGATAACAGGTCTCAATCGAAGTTCCTAACACGCTCTA
>NZ_JBFPKG010000333.1:0-263 GCF_040948665.1 Paraburkholderia sp. BR14320 | reverse complement strand
TTGGGAACCGACGATGAGCAAGCTGAAAAGCCTGGACGAACTGTTCGCAGGCCGTCACTTTGACCGCGATGTGATCATTCTGTGCGTTCGCTGGTACCTGCGCTACAAGCTTAGCCTGCGCGATCTTGTCGAAATGATGGCAGAACGGGGTCTGTCGCTGGCGCACACGACGATCCTGCGCTGGGTGCGGCGCTTTGCGCCGGAGTTCGTCAAACGGTGGAACCGCTTTAGCAGGCCCACCGGTCAGTCGTGGCGTGTCGATG
>NZ_JBFPKG010000332.1:0-264 GCF_040948665.1 Paraburkholderia sp. BR14320 | reverse complement strand
AGGCGCAGTTCGAAGAATTTGTCTTGCCGCATCTGAGCACGGGTCGGCGCGGACCACGGCCTACACTGACCTTGCACAAGACCTTCAACTGCATCTTGCAGGTGCTGTACATGGGCTGTCAATGGAAGATGTTGCCTTATCGAGAGGAATGCAAAAGGTCTCCCCGAAATTCACTATACGCGTATCTATCGATCGTTTCGTCGCTGGCAGGCCGAGGGTTGCATCGATGCCATCTTTGCTGGCTCGGTAAGCAGGCTTCATGAC
>NZ_JBFPKG010000331.1:0-267 GCF_040948665.1 Paraburkholderia sp. BR14320 | reverse complement strand
GGCGCGCAAGCGCGCCGCTTGATTCGCGGATTTACGCCCGTATCAAGGCGCTCGCCGGCAAATGGCGGCGAGCAAAGCCGTCTTCGGCTGCGTGATGGCGGCATCCACGGTTTCTTTGTCCACAACTTCGGCCTCGGGGTGCATGGCGTCTTCGCGTACTCGGCCGACTTCACCCATCTCGCGAAGCTGTACGGCTGGCTGTATCGCCGGGCGGCTGCGGACAAATCTGGCGCGCACCGTCAGCGCCGGGCACGTGGCCGCTCTGAG
>NZ_JBFPKG010000330.1:0-267 GCF_040948665.1 Paraburkholderia sp. BR14320 | reverse complement strand
GCGCACCGCGGATTGCACCGACAAAATTGGCCGTTTCAGCACGCCGCACGCAATCTGCACGACCGAACCACACATTTCGCGTGGCATGCCCGGCACGGGCGCAGCGGCGCCTCGCCGGGCGCGGCACGCACGACGATGAGAAGTTCGTACTAGTCAACGCGCGAGCAACGTGCAACAGTCGCGGCACGGCCGACAAATCACGGAGCACCCCGTGCCCGATTCAACCACGCACGCACTTGTCACCTACCGACGCCTGACCGCCAACGA
>NZ_JBFPKG010000032.1:0-91014 GCF_040948665.1 Paraburkholderia sp. BR14320 | reverse complement strand
TGGAGACATCCCATGACCGAAGCATTCCTGTGCGACGCGATTCGCACCCCCATTGGCCGCTATGCGGGTTCGCTGTCGTCGGTGCGCGCCGACGACCTGGGCGCGGTGCCGCTCAAGGCGCTGATGGAGCGCAACAAGAACGTCGACTGGACCGCGATCGACGACGTGATCTACGGCTGCGCGAACCAGGCCGGTGACGACAACCGCAACGTCGCGCGCATGTCGCTGCTGCTCGCGGGATTGCCGAAGGACGTGCCGGGCTCGACCGTCAACCGTCTGTGCGGCTCGGGCATGGATGCGATCGGCATCGCCGCGCGCGCGATCAAGTCGGGCGAAGCCGCGCTGATGATCGCCGGCGGCGTCGAAAGCATGAGCCGCGCACCGTTCGTGATGCCCAAGGCGACCAGCGCGTTCTCGCGGCAAAACGAGGTCTACGACACGACGATCGGCTGGCGTTTCGTGAACCCGCTGATGAAGAAGCTGTACGGCGTCGACTCGATGCCGGAAACCGGCGAAAACGTCGCGACCGACTACAACATCAGCCGCGCCGACCAGGACGCGTTCGCGCTGCGCAGCCAGCAGAAGGCCGCGCGCGCGCAACGCGACGGCACGCTCGCGCAGGAAATCGTCGGCGTGACGATCGCGCAGAAGAAGGGCGATCCGATCACGGTCACGCAGGACGAGCATCCGCGCGAAACGAGCCTCGAAGCGCTCGCGAAGCTGAAGGGTGTCGTGCGTCCGGACGGCACGGTTACGGCCGGTAACGCGTCGGGCGTCAACGACGGCGCGGCCGCATTGCTGCTCGCCAACGAAGACACCGCGAAGCGCTTCGGCCTGACGCCGCGTGCCCGCGTGCTCGGCGTGGCGACGGCGGGCGTCGATCCGCGCGTGATGGGCATCGGCCCGGCGCCGGCCACGCAGAAACTGCTCGCGCGTCTGGGCATGAAGATCGATCAGTTCGACGTGATCGAGCTGAACGAAGCGTTCGCCTCGCAGGGCATCGCCGTGCTGCGCGCGCTGGGCGTCGCCGACGACGATCCCCGCGTGAACCCGAACGGCGGCGCGATCGCGCTCGGCCACCCGCTCGGCATGAGCGGCGGGCGTCTGGTGACGACCGCGACGTATCAACTGCAACGCACGCAGGGCCGCTTCGCGCTGTGCACGATGTGTATCGGCGTCGGCCAGGGTATCGCGATCGCTATCGAGCGCGTGTGATGCACGTGTAGCGCGACGCACATCGCGCGCGGTTTGCGATCCGTTCATGCAACAGCCCCATCGTTCCCGCGATGGGGCTGTTTGCTTTTGCGCGCGGCCTCGCGCGTACAATCGTTCGCGTCCTATCGTTTGCACTAGTTGTCCTGAAGATGTGGAGTCGATGGAGGCGGGCACGAACACTGCGTAGCGCGAAGTCATTGCGCGGCGCTCATCATGACCGTCACGCCGGATCGAAACCCTTGTCGAGGAGAACGCGAATGAAGACAACGACGATAGGCGCAGCGTTGATGCTGGCGGCTGCGGCCACGACCCCGCCGGCGCGCGCGCAGGACGACATGGCGAGCACCGCCCAGGCGGTGCTCAGCGCGGCGCAGCCGGTGCATATGACGGCGGAGATCGTCGGCATCGATGCGGGCAACCGCGCGCTGACGCTGAAGGGCTCGGGCGGCAACGTCGCGATCGTGCTCGTCAGTCAGCAGGTTGCTGGCTTCGATCAACTGAAGATCGGTGATCGCGTCGACGTGCTCTACAAGAATGCGCTGCTCACGAAGGCGGAAAAGGTCACCGGCGCGGGCAAGGGGATTCGCGAGCGAGCCGACAAGCAGAGCTATGCGCCGGCGTCGGGCGGTTACGAATCGGCGCGACAGACCGAGGTACTCGCGACCGTACTGAAGATCGATCACAAACAGCGCCTCGTGACGCTGCGCGGCGCCTATCAGACACAGACGTTCCAGGCCGCGCCCAACGTCGACCTGAGCGACGTGAAGGTCGGCGATACCTTGCATGCGGTGTTCGTGTCGGCAGCCGCCGTGCAGGTGACGCCAGTGGGCCACTGAGCCGCTGAGATCGCGGCCCATTTCAGCGGCCGGAAATGTTTCGCAAACTATGTCGAGATATGTCGCGCCGCCCGACGAATGCCCGCAAAGCCTTGCCTGGCGGGCCCGAGTCGCGATGAAACAGCGCGACATATCTTCCCTGATGATTTCCCCGATGTGTCCTTCTATAGTCCGTTCGTCGCCACGCGGCAATTACGCAAGTGGCCCGAATCCAGCAAGGACATATCGTGAAGAATCGTGCATTCGCAGGTTCCGACAAGGTCCGCGCCAGCATGGCGCGAGGCGCGTTGCGCAGGGCGGTGCTCGGCGCGGCCGCGGCCGTGCTCGCACTCGGCAGCGCATCGGCGTTCGCCTGGTCGGGTCATGGCACCGCGTACACGTCGCGCGGCGTCTATAACGGCGCGCACTACGGCTCGTGCGGCGGCGGTAGCTGTTCGCATGCGGGCAGCATGGCTGGCCCCTATGGCGGCTTCGCGAGCAACACCGGCACGGTCACGCGCACGGCGCCCGGCCAGTTCTCGAACTCGGGTACCGCGACGGGCCGCTATGGCAACACGGTGCAGCACTCGGGCGACACCAGCTGCGCGGGCGGTACCTGCTCGCATACCGGCACGATGACGGGTCCCGACGGCAAAACGGCGACGACGTCTGGCGACGTGACGCGCACCGCGCCGGGCCAGTATTCGTCGTCGGGCTCGATCACCGGGTCGAACGGCAATACGGTCAATCATTCGGCGTCGACCAATTGCGCGGGTTCGACCTGCGCGCGCTCGGGCACGGTGACGGGGCCGGACAACAACAGCGTCTATCACTCGGGCACCGCGACGCGGGTCGCGCCCGGGGTCGTGACGACATCGACGAGCGTGACCGGCACGCAGGGTCACACGGTGACGTCGAGCGGTACGGTGGTCACAGGCGGCGTGGTGGTCGCAGGCGGGACCACGACGACGAGCGGTACGACCATGGTCGTCGCGCCGAAGCCGGTGGTGGTCGCGCCGCCGCCTGCGCCGGTCGTCGTGCCGCCGCCGGTCGTGTACGTACCGCCGAAGCCCGTCGTGGTGACGCCGCCGCCGGCCTATGTTCCGCCGCCTCCGGTGGTGTACGTGCCGCCGCCGGCCGTCTACGTCGCGCCGCGTCCCGTGTACGTCGCGCCGCGGCCTGTCGTCTGGGTGCCGGGCCATTGGGTCGGGCGCGTGTGGGTGCCGGCGCATTGGGCCTGACGATGAGCGCGGCGATGCGAATCAGAACCCGCGTCGAGTCGTGGCGCTCACGTCGCGCAGCGCGGTGCGACGTGATGTGCGGCACGGCGGGCCAGCACCCACCATCTGATGAGGCGGCGCGTCGTTCGCGAGCGGCGGAAGGGTCCGCGTGGCGCGCGCTCCGCAAAACGGCTGCACTCGCGACGATCGTCGTGGCGACGATGTCGGCAATCCACGCAGTCATCGACACCAGCGACGCCAACGACCACCGTCGCGCGAATCCCGCCGCCAGCGCGACGAGAGACTGTTCCGCGCGCTACGCCGCGTTGCTCGATCTGGCCGAACTCGCGCGGCGTGACGGCAAATCGTCCGAGATCGTCGTGCGTGGATTGAGAGAGCAGAACGGCGCGATGAGGGAGTGCCTATCCGCAGGCTGGGTCAGGCCCGCAACGCGATTACATTGAACGCGGCCGCGTCAGATCGCATTCCAGAAAAATCGCGCCGGGGATCGGATTGAACACGTAAGCGTCGATCGGCTCGAAACCCAGCGATGCGTAGAGCCCGAGTGCCGCTTGCATAGTGGGCAGCGTGTCGAGACGCATGCGGCGATAGCCCGCTTCTTTCGCGGCCGCCAGGATACGCGTGGCGAGTTGCCGCCCCACATGCAGCCCGCGTCCCGCCGGACGCACATACAGGCGTTTCATTTCGCAGATGGTGTCGTCGATCGGACGCATTGCGACACAGCCGACGATATCGCCGGGATCGTCGCCCGAGCCGTTGCTCGCGAGCAGCACGCGGCCGCGTGGCGCTGCGAATTTGCCCGGCAGGCTGGCGAGTTCGTCGTCGAATTGCTGGAAGCAGAGATCGAAGCCGAGACTCTCCGCGTACTCGCGGAAGATGGTCCGTACGGCCTCGATCTGTTCGGGGAAGCGGGCAGTATGCAGATGGATCATGCGATGGGTCGGGTCATTGAACATGCAGCGGAAACCGGATCTCGAACGTGGTCCCCACGCCCTCGCGCGACGCAAACTCGATCTGTCCATCGAGCACGCGGCATAGCTCCTTGACGATCGCGAGCCCCAGACCCGTGCCAGGGATTTCCTCGCCGGCCGCGCGCTCGAACTCGTCGAACACGCGCTCCGCATCGGCGGGCGCGATGCCGACGCCGGTGTCGGACACGCGAATCGCCCAGTGTTCGGCGCCATGCATCGCGAACCGGAATTCGACTTGTCCCGACTTCGTGTATTTGATCGCGTTGGACAACAGATTGACCGCGATCTGCTTGAGCTTCAGCCGATTCGACGTGACGACCGGCAGCGCCGCGTCGAACTCGCTGCGCAGCGCGAGTCCTTTCGCGTCGATCGACGGCTGCATGGAAGCGATGAGTTCGTCGAAGAGTTCGCGCAAATCGACGTCTTCGAGCACGAGTGTCGCCGCGTCGCCGAGCACGACCGAGTACTCGACCATCTGGTCGACCAGTTGCTTCATGTCGGCGGCCTGACGGTTCGCGAGTGTCAGCGCGGCATCGGCTTGCGACGGCGCTCGCTCGATCAGTTGCAGCGCGACCGAAAACGCGTTGAGGAAATTGCGCAGATCGTGCGCGACGCTGCGCGTGATCTGCATGCGCGAATCATACAGATCGCCGACCAGCCGTTGCTTGAGTGTCAGTTCGTCATTCGCGCGTTCGAGCCGGCCCGTGTATTCGTCGATCTTGCGATCACGCTCGCCGACCACTTCCTTGATCGACGCATACCTGACCACGCTGAATGCTTCGGCGATCAGACGCCGCGCGCGGCTCTCGTGGCGGCGCGTGCAGGTCCGGTCGCGTTCGACGAATTCTTCGAGCGCTCCGACGAGCACCTGCTCGAAGAGGTCCAGTTCGCGCACCAGCTCTTCGATCCGGTAGCCCTGCTGCCAACGGACATTGCCGTGCTTCTTCGCGTCGCGCTCGATCGATGATTCGGCGCGTTCGAGATCTTCCGCATCGAGCGCCATGCACAGCTGGTCGAGGATTTCCGGCATATGGTCGACCAGCTGTTGATAGGTGAGCTTGTCCGCTTCGACGAGATCGGCGTCGATGGCGACGGCATGCATCCATTGCCGCGTCAGACGGCCCCGTTCCGCACGGATGAAGTTGGCGAAATTGCGCAGCGGGCTCACGCGTCGGTCGGTCATGATGGATACCGGAATGGAGTTTCTACAACATACAAACACGCGAACGGTTCCGAACGCCTCGGTTCGGCGCGGGCACCGCAGACCTGTTTGCGCCGGCAATCGGCCAGGCATCCGATGTGCGCCGGCAACCCGCGTCATTATCCGCGCAATTGCCTCGTGTGGAACACCTCTTGCGAGACTCTGGTCAGACAAGAAGCAAGTTTCGTCAGCAAACCATGATGTATTCGATATTGCTGGTGGACGACGAACCGGAAATTCTAGCCGCGTGGCGGCTGATTCTGGAAAGCGAAGGGTATGAGGTGAGTTGCGCGAGCAACGGCGCCGAAGCGCTCGCTTGTGTCGTCGCTCACGTTCCCGACCTGATTGTTACGGACTGGATGATGCCGATCATGGACGGCGCGGAGTTGTGCCGCCGTTTGAAATCGATGCCGTTATCGGTCAACGTACCGATTCTGGTCCATACCGCGGTGCCGCCGTCGGACAGCGAAGCTCAGTACTGCAGCGCATGTTTGCTGAAGCCGATCGGCGCGGATCTGTTTTTGAGCACGATCGCGCAACTCTGCACGCCACGGTGCTGATACGGCACGATCACCGTCGTGTTATCAAATCAACCGCGTGTTGAGTCGGCCTTCAGAAAATCGACGAACGCGCGCAGCGGCGCGGGCACATGGCGATGGCCGGGATAGTACAGAAAAGGCCCTGAAAACCGCTGCCACCACGGTTCGAGAATCGCTTCGAGCGCGCCGCTGTCCAGATGCGGGCGCAGCATGTCTTCAAACAGGTGAATGATGCCGAGACCCGCGACCGCGCCGCTGACCGCGAGGTCTATCGCTGCGCCGGGCCGCACCAGCAGCGGTCCGGTCGGATTCAATTGCAGCAGCTCGCCGTCGCGCTCGAAGTACCAGGTCGGCATCGCGCCGCTCGCGAACTGGCCGCGCAGGCAGGCATGCGCGAGCAGTTCGCTGGGATGCTGCGGACGGCCGTGCGCGTCGAGATACGCGGGCGACGCGGCGGTCGCGAAGCGCTGCACGCGCGCGCCGATCGGCACCGCGATCATGTCCTGCTCGAGGCGTTCGTCGTAGCGAATGCCCGCATCGCAACCGATCGACAGCACATCGACGAAACCATCCTCGACCACCACCTCGACGCGAATATCCGGGTACTGCTTCAGAAAGCGCGCGAGCACGTCGGGCAGCACGATGCGCGCGACGCTCGATGGCACGTTGAGCTTCAGCGTGCCGGTCGGCTTGTCGCGAAAGCCGTTCAGCACGTCGAGCGCCGCTTCCATTTCGCCGAACAGCGGCGTCAGCTTCTCGATCAGACGCAGCCCGGCTTCGGTCGGCGCGACGCTGCGCGTGGTGCGGTTCAACAGGCGCAGCCCGAGTTTCGTTTCCAGGCGTCGCACCGCGACGCTCAGACTCGACGCCGACACACCGCTCACACGCGCCGCGTCGCGAAAGCCGCCGGCGCGCGAAACCGACACGAAGGCGGCCAGATCATTCAGTTCCATGACGATTGATTGTGCAGAATTTTGAACAACCCGTACACGTTAGACCGGTTTATTCAACAACGCAATTGCGGCGATACTGCCGCTCATCACTTCACAAGGAGATCGTGATGCCGAACTTCAGCTCCATCGACACTTTCGTGCTAGCCGGCCGCGCGGTGCGGCGCATGGGCTATGGCGCGATGCAGCTGGCCGGCCCCGGCGTGTTCGGGCCGCCGAAAGACCGCGCCGCGGCGCTCGCGGTGCTGCGCGAGGCCGTTGCCTTGGGCGTCGACCACATCGATACCAGCGATTTTTACGGGCCGCACGTGACCAACCAGGTGATCCGCGAGGCACTGCACCCGTATCCGCGCGATCTGACGATCGTCACGAAGGTCGGCGCGGTGCGCGACAGCGCCGGCGCATGGCTGCCGGCTCAGGAGCCCGCCGACCTCGAGCGCGCGGTGCACGACAATCTGCGCAACCTCGGCCTTGATGTGCTCGACGTAGTCAACCTGCGCGTGATGGGCAACGTGCACGAGCCGAGCGAGGGCTCGATCGAAAAGCAGGTCACGGCGCTCGCCGAGCTGCAGCAGCGCGGGCTCGTGCGGCATGTCGGCCTGAGCAACGTGACGGCCGCGCAGATTGCCGAAGCGCAGCGCATCACGAAGGTCGTGTGCGTGCAGAACCACTACAACCTCGTGCATCGCGACGACGATGCGTTGATCGATGCGCTCGCGGAGCAGGGCATTGCCTACGTGCCGTTCTTTCCGCTGGGTGGCTTTACGCCGATTCAATCGTCGGAGCTGTCGGAGCTTGCGCGCAAGCTCGAGGCGACGCCGATGCAGGTCGCGCTCGCCTGGCTGTTGCATCGGGCGCCTAACATTCTGCTGATTCCGGGCACGTCTTCAGTGGCACATCTGCGCGAAAATCTGCAGTCGGCGCAGCTGAAGCTCAGCGACGAAGTGCTCGATCAACTGGATGCGATCGGCGCCGAAAAGGGCTGATTACACCGACGCCGCAATAAACTCCCGCAACCATTGATGCGCGGGATCGCGATGCACACGCTCATGCCAAAGCATCGCCATCTCGTAGCCCGGCACCTCGACCGGCGGCTCGACCATCCGCAATGTGTCCGAGCCGCGCACGAGACGCGCGGGCAGCATCCCCACGAGATCGGTGCTCGCGAGCACCGACTGCATGAACAGAAAGTGCGGCACCGACAGCACGACCTTGCGCGCAAGCCCCAGCTTTGCGAGCGTCTCGTCGGTGACGCCGAAAAAGCCGCCGCCATCTGGCGATACGATCACGTGTTCGAGCTTGCAGAACTGCGCGAGCGTGGGTCGGCGCTTCAGCTTGGGATGACCCGCGCGGCCGACCAGTACGTAGCGCTCGGCAAACAGCACGCGGCGGCGCAAGCCTTCGGGCGCGCCTTCGCTCGTATGGAAACCGATATCGATGTCGCCCTGTTCGGCCTGGCGAGCGAGCCTTGGCGGCACCGCCTCGACGATCGCGAGACGCGTGCCGGGCGCCGCCGCGCGCAAGCCTGCCAACATCGGCAGGATGATCGTCGACTCGGCGTAGTCCGTTGCGGCAATGCGCCAGGTTTGCGTCGCCGCGGCCGGATCGAACGGGCTGGTTGGCGCAACCGCGCGCTGCAGTGCGTCGAGCGCTTCGCGTAGCGGCTCGCGCAGTTGCTGCGCTTTCGCGGTGGGCCGCATGCCGCGCGGTCCGGGCAAGAGCAGCGGATCGCCGAATACGTCGCGCAGTTTCGCAAGATGCACGCTGACCGACGGCTGCGAGAAGTTCAGCCGTTCGGCGGCGCGGGTCACATTGTGCTCTTCCAGCAGCACATCGAGCGTGACCAGCAGGTTGAGGTCGAGTCTTCTGAGATTAACCACGGCAATACCTGACATATTCGGAATTCATTTCCAATATACCTCGGCGATGACTATCGTGACTGTTTTCAGCCATGAAGGTCCCATCATGAACGTTCTTATCATCTATGCGCATCCCGAACCGAAGTCGTTGAACGGTTCACTGAAGGATTTCGCTGTCCGTCATCTCGAACGCGCCGGCCATACGGTGCAGGTGTCCGATCTGTACGCGATGAACTGGAAAGCGTCGCTCGATGCGCACGACACCCGCGAGCGTCACAGCGCCGAGCGCTTCTTCGCGTCGCTCGAATCGAAGCATGCGTTCGAGAACGGCTTGCAGAGCGAGGACATCGCGCGCGAGCAGGACAAGCTGAAGTGGGCCGATGCGGTGATCCTGCAGTTTCCGCTGTGGTGGTTCTCGATGCCGGCGATCATGAAGGGCTGGGTGGAGCGCGTCTATGCGTACGGTCTCGCGTATGGCGTCGGCGAGCATTCCGATGCGCGCTGGGGCGAGCGTTACGGCGAAGGCCGTTTCGCGGGCAAGCGCGCGATGCTGGTCGTCACGACGGGCGGCTGGGAGTCGCACTACAGCGCGCGCGGCATCAACGGTCCGATCGACGACGTGCTGTTCCCGATCCAGCACGGCGTGCTGTACTACCCTGGCTTCGACGTGTTGCCGCCGTTCGTCGTCTACCGCACGAGCCGTATCGACGACGCGAAGTATGCCGAGGTCAGCGCGGCGCTCGGGCGACGGCTCGACACGTTGTGGACGACCGCGCCGATCGCGTTCCGGCCGCAGAATGGCGGTGCATATGAGATCCCGGCGCTCACATTGCGGGACGATCTGGCGCCGGGGCAGGTTGGGTTTTCCGTGCACGTCGAAGATGTCGGCGTAGCGTGCGCAACGCAAGCGAACGAAGCGGCTGAAGCCTGACTGGATCGTATGCTTCGCTGAAATATGGCTGTAAGTCGCCATTGCTAGAGTCGTCGACGGACACAGGCCGAGGCGCGCCGGGACGGTGTTGTTCCGGACGCCTGACGAAGGTATGCAGCCGGAAGCTAGCGGCAACGAGCGGAAGGGCGACCCACCATGAATCCAGTTCGTAGGTTCTGGCTCATTTTGATGCTGATCGCATCGCCGGCGTGGGCGTTCCAGGCGCGCGTCGTCACGATCCCGAGCGCGGCGATGCATCGTACGTTCGACGCCACCGTCGTGCTGCCCGATCAGTACGCGCGTGGCGACCAGGCCGCGCGCTTTCCGGTCGTCTATGTACTGCACGGCTCAGGCGGCGATTACACGGACTGGACCGCGAATTCGCATATCGGCAAGCTCGCCGATCGCTATCAGGTGATCCTCGTGATGCCCGACGGCGGCCGCGATAGCTGGTACATCGATAGTCCCGTCGATCCGCGCAGCCGCTATGAAACCTACGTGGGCACCGAAGTGGTTGGCTATATCGACGGCCATTTCCGCACCATCGCGACGAGGCAGGCACGCGCGATCACGGGCTTGAGCATGGGCGGATTCGGCGCGCTACGCATTGCGCTCGACATGCCCGACACGTTCGGCGCGGCGGGCAGCATCAGCGGTGCGGTGGACCCGCGCAGCAGCGAGGACGAGCCCGGCATCGCGCGGGTGTTCGGCGACCCGTCCCAACATGCGGACTTCTGGGATAGCGAGGCGATCGTCGCCAGCGCCGAGGATTTCGGCCGCGACCACATCGCCCTGACGATCGATTGCGGCGTGAACGACTCGCTCGTGCAATCGAACCGTCTGCTGCACGAGCGGCTCGTGGAACTCGGCGTGCCACACGATTACGCCGAGCGGCCTGGCGGCCATACATGGAAGTACTGGTCGAACGCGGTCAAATACCAGGTGCTGTTCTTTGCCGGCACGTTCAGGCAGGCGGCGCGCGAAATGCGTGACGCGCGCGCCGCGGCCGCGGCCTGAGGGGCGGACACAGCTGTCCGCGTCAATCGATTCCGTGAAACACCGCGTCGTCCGGGCCCAGGTAGACGGGCGGGCGCCACGTGGCATCGCGCATCGAATGCTGGACCTGTTTGTCGACGCCGAGCAGTACCGCGAAAATCGCCATCCGCACCGGAATGCCGTTGTCGGTCTGCCGGAAAATCGCGAGCCGTGAGTCGTGATTGAGGTCGGTGCTCAAATCGTTCGCGCCGGGCCGGCTGTCGCGTGGCAGCGGGTGCATGATCAGCGTGTCGGCGCCGCACATGCTATCGACGAGCGCCTGGTTGATCTGAAAGTCGGGCGTATAGCCTTCGAACGATTCGTCGGTGAAGCGCTCCTTCTGGATGCGCGTCGCATACACGACGTCCGCGCCGCGCAGACCGGTGCGCAGGTCATGCGTCTGTTCGATCACGTGACCGTTGCGCGAAATCTGCTCGATGATATAGCCCGGCATTTCGAGCATCGGCGGCGAAATCAGCGTGAACTTGATGCCGCGATACAGCGCCAGCAGCTTCACGAGCGAATGCACGGTACGTCCGTACTTGAGGTCGCCGACCAGCGCGATGTGTGCGCCGTCGACGATCTTGCCCAGGCGCGAGAACTCGCGCTGGATCGTGTATAGATCGAGCAGCGCCTGGCTCGGATGCTCGCCGGGACCGTCGCCGCCGTTGATCACCGGCACGTTGGTCGCGCGCGCGAATTCGGCCACGGACCCTTGCTCCGGGTGGCGGATCACCAGCGCGTCGACATAGCCGCTCATCACGCGGCTCGTGTCGTAGATCGATTCGCCTTTCGCCATCGACGAAAACGTGAAGCCGGTCGTGTCGCACACCGAGCCGCCGAGCCGGCAAAACGCCGCGCCGAAGCTCACGCGGGTGCGCGTGCTCGCCTCGAAGAACAGATTGCCGAGCACCGCGCCTTCGAGCACACGCGAGATTTTGCGGCGCCGCGCGATCGGCTGCATGATGTCGGCGACGCGAAACAGCGCCTCGACCGAGTCGCGCGAAAACTGATCGACCGACAGCAACTGCGGCTTGCCCTCGAACAGCATCTGGCTGGCGAGCGATTGCGAGTCTACGCTTTGCGTATATCCTTCGCCCGGCTCCGTATTGGCGACGATCTCCGACACGAAACGCTCGACGATTTCCGGCATCGCCCGCGATTCCTGCGAGTCGTCCGGCAGCAGCCACGTGTCCAGCGCCCGGCGTGACACGCCGATACGGTTAGCGAACGTATCGCGCGTCATATTCAGGCGACGCATCGCATCGCGTAGGAAGGCTTGTTGCGGAACGCTCATGAGGGCACCTGTCGCAAGTGTGGGGTCGGCGGGAGTCAGACAGCAAAACGCGTTGATGTACGCGGTGCGTATATTAGTTTCCGGCGCGTAGATGTCAAGCGTTTTCCTGCGCGAGTTGCTTCGTGAGGCGCCTGAGGCCCCGCGGCGCGGGTTTGGCGGTTACACTGCGGTTCATGCACTCCGGCCCTATGTTCCCGCTCCGTTCGTCGACCTTCGCCCGCGCCGCTCTCGCGGGCGCGGCGGTCGCACGTGAGAACGGTGTTTCGCGTAACGTCGGCGCCAAAGCCAAAAAACAGCCGCACATCTGACCGGAGCACGCTGTTCCGTCGTCAGATGTGCGACGGAACGACCGGTCGACCGCCCGCCTGCGGCTCTCTCCTGTGTTCTCCCTCGCACCGCTGACCGGATTCGATACGGTCGTCATCGAGGTAGCAAACATGTCTGATTTCTCGGGTATCTGGATTCCGCTGATCACGCCGTTCGCCGACGGCGCCGTCGATCATGCCGCGTTGCGCGCGCTGGTGCGTCGCTATGCGGACGCCGGCGTGGCCGGGCTCGCCGCGCTCGGCACGACCGGCGAGCCCGCCACGCTCGACGCCGCCGAACAGGACGCCGTGCTCGCGACGATTCTCGCCGTCGCGCAGGCCAACGCCACCGACGCGCAGCGGCGCGCGCTGCCGGTGCTGGTCGGCGTCTCGGGCAATCACACGGCGAGCATGCGCGCACGGATCGAGCAGTTGAATCTGTTGCCGATTGCCGGTGTGCTGATCGCCGCGCCGTATTACACGCGACCCGCGCAGGACGGCATCGTCGCGCATTTCAGCGCGCTGGCCGACGCGAGCGCGCATCCGGTCGTGCTCTACGACATTCCGCAGCGCACCGGCGTGCGGCTGGAACTCGACACGCTGCTGACGCTCGCCGCGCATCCGCGAATTCAGGCGGTCAAGGATTGCGCCGGTTCGCTCGACACGACGCTCGCGCTAGTTCGCGATGGCCGTCTGCAGGTGCTCGCGGGCAACGACCTCGAGCTCTTCTCGACGTTGTGCGCGGGTGGCAGTGGAGCGATCGCGGCGTCCGCGCATTGGCGGCCCGAGCGTTTCGTCGCGCTGTACCGCGCGTTGACAGAGGGCAAGCTCGACGAAGGAAGGCAAATTTTTCACGCGCTCGTGCCGCAAATCCAGCTCGCGTTCGCCGAACCGAACCCCGCGCCGGTGAAGGCGCTGCTCGCGGCGACGGGGTGGGTGCGCAATGAACTGCGTTTGCCGATGACGCGCGCGAGCGCGGCGTTGACCGAACGGCTCGTGGCGTTGGGAGAGACGCAGCCTAGATAGCCACTCCGCTCGCGCCCATCGTTCTGCTGCGGAGCATGGCGCCGAAGTCGTCGGCGCTGACTGGTTTGCCGAGCAGGTAGCCCTGCATTTCGTCGCACATCATCGAGCGCAGCTTGTCGAGCTGCGATTGGGTCTCGACGCCCTCGGCGACCACGTCCATTTCGAGTGAGTGCGCGAGCGCGATGATCGCCGACACGATCGCGCTGCCCGCCGCGCCGTTCGCGTCGAGACCATGGGTGAAGAAGCGGTCGATCTTCAGCTGCTTCACCTGAAAGCGCTGCAGATACGCGAGGCTCGAATAGCCGGTGCCGAAGTCGTCGATCGAGATGTCGAAGCCGCTCGCCTGAAACGCGCGGATCACCTCGACGGTGCGCGCGGCGTCCTGCATCGCGACAGTCTCGGTGATCTCGAACATGATCTGCTCGCACGCGACACCCTCGTTCCTGACGATCTCCTGGATCGTCTCGACGAGGTCCGGCTGCAGCAACTGACGCGGCGACAGATTGATCGCCACCTTCATCGCCGGCAGGCCCTGTTCGATCCAGCCACGAATGCGCCGGCAGGTCTCGCGCACGACCCAGTAGCCTATTTGCACGATCTGCCCGGAGCGCTCGGCGACCGGGATGAATTCGGCTGGCGTAAGCGCGCCCAGCTCCGGATCGTACAAGCGGATCAGCGCCTCGGCGCCCGCGAGCGCTTCGCCGCCGCGCTGAAACTTCGGCTGGAACAGCAGCGAAAAACGCTCATTCGCGAAGGCGTCGTGCAGCACTTGCTGGATCTGCAGCGTGCGCGTGGCGGCCTCGTTCATGCTGCGCTCGAAGAAGCGGTAGGTGCCGCGGCCGGCGCGCTTCGCTTCGTACATCGCGGCGTCCGCGTGCTGGAGCAGCGTCTCGACGCTGTCGCCATCGCGCGGATAGAGTGCAATGCCGATGCTCGGCATGACCTGCAGCGGTTGTTCGTCGCTCCACGTGCCCTGGCGCATCCGCTCGAGCACGCCGTCGGCGAGCGCGGCCGCGTCGTCGCCGCTCGTGAGGTGTTCCGCGAGCACGACGAACTCGTCGCCGCCGAGCCGCGCGACGGTGTCGCTCGAACGCACGCATTGCTGCAGGCGTTGCGCGAAGGCGGACAGCACCGCGTCGCCGGCCGAGTGACCGAGCGAATCGTTGATCGTCTTGAAGCCGTCGAGATCCATGAACAGCACCGCGAACGACGTGCGCTGGCGGCGCGCGCCGCTAATCGCGCGCTCGATCCGCTCGGTCAGCGTCGCGCGGTTCGGCAGGCCCGTCAGCACGTCGAGCGTCGCGAGGCGCACGATCTGGCCGTTCAGCTTCGACACCGCGCCGAGCAGGAAGGTGGTGCGCACGTCGAAGCGCGACAGCATCAGCGTGACGATCAGCACCGCGAACGTGAGCAGGATCACCGCGGTGGCGAGCCATTGCGCGTCCATGTCGTTGGCCGCGCCGCAGATCGCACCGGGCGCGAAATCCGCGGCGCCCATGGCCGTATAGTGCATGCCGCTGATCGCGACGCCCATCACCAGCGCCGCGGCCAGACGTTTGCGCGCGATATGACGCTCGTGTTCGTTGCTGAGCGCGCGCGCCATCCACAGCGCGGCGCTCGATGCGCCGATCGCGATCGCGATCGAGGCCGCGAACCATACGGGCTGGTAGTGGATCGCGGGCGCCATGCGCAGCGCCGCCATCCCGGTGTAGTGCATGCCGGCGATACCGATTCCCATCACCACGCCGCCCGCCAGCAGCCGGGCTGGCGTCAGGCGCTGCTGGGTGGTCAGGAAGAGTGCCAGATACGAAGCGCCGATCGCGAGCGCCAGCGAACAGGCGGTCAACGCGAGGTCGTAGCCGAGCGGGATGGGCAGCGAGAACGCGAGCATCGCGACGAAGTGCATCGACCAGATGCCGACACCGAGCGCGAGCGCGCCGCCGAGCCGCCAGGCATGCCGCCGGCGCGCCGAGGCGAGCAGGAAGATGCGGCCCGTCAGATCGAGCGCGGTGTACGACGCGAGCGTCGCAACCGCGAACGAAATCGCCACGAGCCATAAATTGTAGGAACTCTGCATGTTGGATCCGCCGCGCGAGGAATGCGGCTTGACATCTTATCGGCACTCTTCGCATTTTGTTTAACTTATTTGCGCGTGGCTAACAGGGGCCAAAACGGGCCGGCGGACCAAGGCGAATGCCGCACTGGACGGCTTGTCCGAGTGCGGACCGCGCTATGCGGCGGAGCGCGGGTCAGAAGCCGGATCGGCGTCGTGACGGCTGAGCGCGAAACCCTCGTCGAGCCAGCCGGTGACGCCGCCCGCCATCAGTTTGACGGGCCGCCCAAGCTGGGCGAGCCGCAGTGCGCCGCGCGCCGCGCCGTTGCAGTGCGGGCCCGCGCAATAGGTGACGAACAGCGTATCCGGCGCATAAGCCGCGAGCTTCGACGCGACGATCTTGCCGTGCGGCAAATTCAGCGCGCCGGGCACGTGGCTCTGCGCGAACAGCGCGGGACTGCGCACGTCGAGCAGCACGAAGCCGGGCGCGCCGCTCGCGAGGGCGGCGTGGACGTCGGCGCAATCGGTTTCGAAGCGCAGCGACGCGTGGAAGTGCGCGATCGCGGCGGCGCTGTCGGCGGCGGGAATCGCGGTGACGGCGTTCGGAGCGGTGGTGAGGTTGTCGTGAGTCATGGCAAGGAACGAGGAGTTGATCGGGTGGGTGTGGTGGCCGGGTCGATTGTGGCGGCCGGCGGGTCACCCGGTAAGTGGCGTGATCGTCAATCTTCGGTAACATCGCGCCATGCACAATCATCTCGTCGTCGCGCTGGCCTATGACCGGCTCTGCACCTTCGAATTCGGCTGCGTGACCGAACTGTTCGCGCTCGAGCGTCCCGAGCTCGGCGTGCCGTGGTATCGCTTCGCGGTCTGCGCGGGCGAGCCCGGACCGATCCGCGCGGCGGGCGGCATCACGCTGGCCGCGCCGTACACGCTGAAGCTGCTCGCGAGCGCCGACACGATCGTGATTCCGGGTTGGCGCGATGCCGACGAAGTGCCGCCGGCCGCGCTGCTGCGCAGACTTCGCGCGGCCTACGAGCGCGGCGCGCGGCTCTGCTCGATCTGCTCGGGCGTGTTCGTGCTCGCGGCGGCCGGCGTGCTCGACGGCAAGACCGTGACGACCCACTGGCGCTACGCGGACAAGTTGCAGCAGCGCTATCCGCAACTGCGCGTGCAGCCCGACGCGCTGTATGTCGATGAAGGGCAGGTGATCACGTCGGCGGGATCGGCGGCCGGGCTCGACATGCTGCTGCATCTGGTGCGGCGCGATCATGGCGGCGCGGTCGCGAATCGGGTCGCGCAACGGCTCGTGGTGCCGCCGCATCGCGAGGGTGGCCAGGCGCAGTTCGTGCCGCGACCAATGGCGCACGACGAAAGCGGACGGATCGCGAAGCTGATGGACTGGCTGCGCAGCCATGCGGCCGAGCCGCATACGCTGAGCTCGCTGGCCAGGCGGGCGGCGATGAGCACGCGCACGCTGCAACGGCAGTTCCGCGACGCGACCGGCATGGCGCCCTATGAATGGCTCGTCAGGGAGCGCGTCGCGCTTGCCCGTGAATTGCTCGAAGCGGCGACGCCGCTACCGATGGCGCGCGTCGCCGAGCGGGCGGGGTTCGGCTCGGAAGAGTCGTTGCGGCGGCATTTTCGTCGGATCGCGTTGACGAGTCCGGGAGCGTATCGGCGCAGGTTTGGCGGGGAGGGGTGAATGCGCGCGGAGCGCGGCCGCATCGGCGGCTGCGCCTGCAGCAGGAAATGTGGGCGGCGGTCAGGAGTGCGGCGGCCGCTCAGCCGACGCCGATCACGGCGCTCGTCATGACCGCGATCAACGACGTGCTCAACGCGCCGGGTTCGCTGCATCCGCACCGGACCCGGCATTGAATTCGCGGCACGCGCCGAGGTCACAGCAGCAGGCACGCAGCTCACGTCGAGCTTGCTCATTCAACGGAACCCGCTATGTCCGACATCGCAAAGATCATCGCCAGTTTCAACGCCGGGCGCGACCCCGAACGGCTCGCGATGAAATACAAAGCCATGCGCGGCTCGCCGTTCGTGTTTTTGCGCGGCACCTGTCATCTGTTCTATCAGCGACTGCCGCGCGCGAGCGTGCTCGACGACGCGCCGCACGTGTGGATCTGCGGCGACATGCACCTCGAAAATTTCGGCAGCTACAAGGGCGACAATCGCCTCGTCTACTTCGACAACAACGACTTCGACGAAGCCTGTCTCGCTCCGGCTCCATACGAGCTGGTGCGTCTGTTGACGAGCGTGCTGGTCGGCGCGGCCGATCTGAAGCTGAGCCGCGCCGAGGCGCTCGCGCTATGCCACACCGCGCTCGATGCCTACGGCGCCGCGCTCGCATACGGCAAGTCGCGCTGGATCGAAGCGGAGACCGCGACCGGCTTGGTGCGCGACCTGTTCGTCGCGCTCGCGAGCCGCACGCGCGCCGCGCATCTGGACCGGCGCACGGTGCTCAAGGGCAAGACGCGCATGCTGAAGGTCGACGGCAGGAAAGCGCTGCCCGTCAGTGATGAAAGACGCGCGGCCGTCGTGCGGTTCATGCAGCAGTTCGCGGCGACGGAGCCGAATCCGGACTTCTACCGCACGCTCGATGTCGCGCGACGCATCGCGGGCACGGGCAGTCTCGGTGTCGATCGCTACGTGATTCTGGTCGAGGGCAAGGGCTCGCCCGATGGCAACTACCTGATCGATCTGAAAGAGGCGCTGTCATCGTCGGTCAGTGCGCACGTGACGGCAACGCAGCCGAAGTGGCAGACCGAGGCGCAGCGTGTCGTCGAGGTGCAGCGGCGCAATCAGGCGGTCTCGCAGGCCTTTTTGCACGCGGTCGAATTCAATCAGCGCTCCTATGTGCTGCGCAGCTTGCAGCCATCGGAAGATCGCGTCGCGCTTGCCGATTGGGACGGCAAGCTGCCGCGGCTCGAGGCGGTGATCAACAGCATGGCCGAGTTGAGCGCGTGGGCGCATTTGCGCAGCGGAGGGCGCCAGAAGTCGGCGATCGCCGATGATCTGATCGCGTTCGGCAGTCGGCGCGATTGGCAACTGCCGTTGATCGATCTGGCAACGCAGTGTGAGGCGCAGGTCGCGGCGGATTGGAAGGCTTATTGCGAAGCTTATGACCGGGGGAGTTTCGAGGCGAGCGGCGCGGGCAAGTAGGCGATCTTCGTGTCGCCGGCTGGCGAGAACGTCAGGGCCGCGGACGGCGTCGCGGTGATCGGCGCCGCTCGATGACGACCGGCGAACTCGCGCGAATCACGCCCGCTCGCGATTGACGAAGCGGGAAGCGCAGCAGAATCACATGTGCGCGGGCCGTCCGGTCCGCGCGTCGAAAGTCGCGTTGTCTCATACGTGCCCCAGCACCTTCCACCAAAGCGGTCCAACCACCAGCCAGGCGACCATGTAAAACAGGCTCATCAAAAAGCCCGCCTTCCACCATTCGCCCTGGGTCACGTAGCCCGCGCCGAACATGACCGGACCGGAGCCGATGCCATATTGCGTCAGGCAACCGTTCACATTGCTGAGAATGCCGAGCGAGACCGCGGCGACGAAGGGCGGGACGCCGGCGGCGACCATCAGCGCCATCGAAAGTGGAAACAGCGCGCTGATATGCGCGGTGGCGCTGGCGAAAAAGTAGTGAATGTAAACATAGATCGCCGCGACCAGCATATAGACGGCCAGCATCGGAAAGCCCGCGAGATGCTGGCCGAATTCCTTGCCGAACCAGGCCACCATGCCATATTCGTTGAGCTTGGAGGCCAGCATGATGAGCAGGCCGATCCATATCATCGTGTCCCAGGCGGACTTCTCGTTCAGTGCGTCCTGCCAGGTCAGCACGCCGCTGATGAACAGCAACGACACGCCGATCGCCGCCGCGAGCGTCGCGCCGATGCCGAGATCGTCGCCGAATACCCACAGCACCAGCAGGCCGACGAAGATGCACGCCATGATGATTTCTTTGACCGAGATGGAGCCCATCGTTGCGAGCTCCCGTTGCGCGAGATCGGTCGCATCGGGGGTGCGTCTGACGTGCGGCGGTGCGATCCACAGCATCGCGATCGGAATCACGGCGAGGCACAGCAGACCGGGGATCGACGCCGCCAGCGCCCAGTCGAGCCAGCTGATCGACACGCCCTGGTCCGCGGCCAGCTTGACCGCCAGCGGATTGCCCGCCATCGCCGTGATGAACATACCCGCCGTGATGATGTTCGCGTGAAAGGCGCAGAGAATCAGATAGCGTCCCACCTTCGCGCGTGATTCTGGATCGTCGGCGTGACTGCCCAGCACTTCGGAAATCGCTCGCGTGATAGGCAACATCACGCCGCCCGCGCGCGCGGTGATGCTCGGCATCGCGGGCGAAATCACCAGTTCGGTCAACACGAGCCCGTAGCCGAGCCCCGTCGTGCGCTTTCCCAGCAATCGCATGAAGAGAAGCGCGATGCGGCGGCCAAGGCCGGTCTTGATCACGCCACGGGATATGAAAAACGCCAGCATCACGAGCCAGACGAGGTCGGTGCCGGTGGATCGCGTGACGTCGGCGAACGTCAGAACGCCGGCCAGCACACCGATGGTCGAGCCGATGATGGCAACCACCGACATCGGCAGCGGGGCGGTCATGATGCCCGCAATGGTCGCGACGAACACGGCGAACATATGCCAGGCCTTCGGCTGCAGACCGGCGGGCGCGGGCAAGAACCACAGCACGAGGCCGACCGCGATCGGCACCAGATATTTCCAGATGCCCGCCGGCAGTCCGACCGACGGCTTCGGCGTGGCGGGCGGGGAGCTGGTGGGCTGTGAAACCTTGGCAGGTGTGGGAGCCATGTTGGACCTCGTGCCGGCGTTGCTGGGTCTTTTCGGAGTGCGCGGGAAAGCGTCACCGCTGGTGAAGCACGCTTTCCGTCGCCTCCTTGACGATGCGCGCGCTTCCCAGCAAGGCCTCGCGCTCGATAGGGTCAAGTTCAGGATAGGCGATCAGGCGCGCGCCCGCGCCGTTGACGACCATCGGCAGCGACACGCACACGTCCGGTATGCCTTCCACTTCGGGCTCGACGATGCCGACCGTCAGGATCAGATCGGTGTCGTGCACGATGGCCTCGCAGATCCTTCCTATCGCGCTGGCGATGCCGTAATGGGTGGCGCCTTTGCCTTCCTTGATGAGCTTCGCCGCCTCGTGAACGGAGCGCAGGATCAGATCCCTGCTGGCGGGGCCCAGCTCCTTGCCGTTCCTCGTCAGGAAGGTTTCGAGGGGCATGCCGCAGACGGTCGCGGCGGACCACTGGATCACCGCCGATTCGCCATGCTCGCCGAGCACATAGGCGTGAATCGCGGAGGCCACCACGCCGAGCCGTTCGGACAACAGGGAGCGCAGCCGCCCGGTATCGAGCGAGGTGCCGGTGCTGATGACGCGCTCGCGCTCGCAACGCAGCTGGTCGTAAACGGCGCCGGTCAGCACGTCGCAGGGGTTGGTCGCGATCAGGTAGATGGCTTCGGGCGCGAGCGGCGCGATGCGCCCGACGATTTCGCTCGCGATGTCCGCATTGGTTCTGGCAAGGTGCAGGCGCGTCTCGCCGGGTTTGACGCCGGCGCCGGCCGTGATCACGACGATGTCGGCGTCGCGCGCGTCTTCGTAGTCCCCTGCGCGGAACCGGCTGTGCCCCCAGAATGCCGCGGCGTGGGCGAGATCCAGAGCCTGTCCTTCAGCGCGCACCCGCGCGACGTCGATGATGACGACTTTCGCGCTCGGAATGGCCAACGCCACGAACAGCGCTGCCGATCCCCCAACCAGCCCCGCGCCGACGATAACGATCTTGGCCTGCCGCATCGCGAACCTCGCTAAGTTCGGGTTTCACCCCCGAAGCATAGTCGCACGCACGCATTTGCCATCAATCAGACCTTAGTCCTACACGGCGGCGGCGCGTCTTTTCTCCTGCGGCTCGCCGGGAAGTTCGCTCATTCGGACTGCCGGCCGGCACGTGTTGGCCGGGACGTTCGCTTGCCGTCTCCTTTATTGCGGAGTCTCTGAAGAGAAGGCGAGCGCTCGGTGAGTTGCGGCGACATCTGTTGCTCGGCACGCCGCGCGCCCGCGAACTGGTGCCTGAATTCAACCGGTGTCATGGCCTTGGCGGCTTTGAATTGCCGGTTGAAATTCGCGACGTTCGCAAACCCGGAGCGCGTCGCAATGACGGAAATCGGCGCCTGCGTGTCCGTCAACATCCGGCACGCGTGGCCGATTCGCACACGCGTCACGTAGCGCCCGACGCTCTCGCCAAGATGCTGCGTGAAATGCCGCGTCAAAGAGCGCTCGGACAGCCCAGACGCCTTGGCAAGCGCGGAAAGCCGCAGCGGATGCGCGAACTGTGTCTCGATCAATGCGAGCGCGCGATTGAGCTGATCGGATTCGTAGCCAGTCGCTGCGCCGGTCCGCGCATCGAATGCGCTTGGGGACGCGAGCGGCGTGGCGGGAAGCGTCGACAGCAGGTCCAGCACGTCGAGCGCCGCCTGCAAGCGGTCGCGCGGTTTGTCGGACAGCAGGCGGTCCAGGTGTGCGCGCATGCGCGTGCCGGCTCCGTCTTCGAATGCGAGGCCGCAGGCCGCTCTGCGCAACAGGTCGCATAGGCCGTTGTATTCGGGGCAGACATCGGCGAGTCGCCGCAGCCACGCGCCGTCGAACCAGACGACGATCGCGACCTGCGGGTGCGCCGCATCGATCGAGCGGTTCGAGGCCCACGTGTGCGGCAGATTCGGCGGCACCAGCACCAGATCGTCCGCACCGTAGGTCGCGACCGAGTCGCCGATGTACCGCTTGCCCTGACTGTTCATCGTCAGCGTCAGCTCGTACTCGGGATGGTGGTGCCATTCGAAAGGGATGCGGGGCAGCCGGCGGTGGTAAACCCTGACCGAACAGTCCCGGCCAAAATCCACATGTTCGAAAGCGGCTTTCATGTCCTAAATCGTCAAATAATTGACCGGATAGTATCACGCGCGCACTGCTCGTTCGCGTACGCTTCAAGCATCAGAAACCCCATGGAGACGATGCAATGGCCTTGCAAATCGACGACCTGCCGGCAGCCATCCGTCAAGCGAAGCGCGAACTGCGAGCAATGCTGCCGCACTACCGTGAAGTGTTCGCCGACGTCGCGGCGGCGATGACGAAGGAGGCGGAGCGAATCGCCACACTACGTGATCGGGGCGAGCCTGTGATTCCGGAAATCCAGTTCGCCGACATCGTGGCGAACCGCGTCACCGACGAGCAGATCGCTCTCGTCAAAGCTCGCGGCGCCTGTGTGATCCGCAAGGTGTTCGACCGGTCGCTCGTCGAGCGATGGGATCAGGACATCGCGGAATACGTCGAGCGCAACGACCTCGACGCCAAGCTGCTGAATCGCGCGGAAGACAAGTACTTCGGCCAGCTCGCTTCGAGCAAGCCGCAAATCTACGGTGTGTACTGGTCGAAGCCGCAGGTGCTCGCGCGTCAATCGATCGAACTCACGCAGGCCCGCGTGTTCCTGAACCGGCTGTGGCGCGCCGAGAGCGAAGGGCGCGTGCATTTCGATCCGAACCATGTGCCGGTGTATGCGGACCGCCTGCGTCGTCGGCCGCCCGGATCGGAATCGCTCGGATTGTCCGCGCATTGCGACGGTGGTTCGGTCGAGCGCTGGATCGAGCCGAATTTCCGCAAGGTCTATCGCGATGTGTTCTCGGGCCATTGGCGCGACTACGATCCGTTCGATGCCGCGTGGCGCACCGAAGTCGAGGAGATCGCTTCGCCGGCAGTCTGTTCGATGTTCCGCACGTTCCAGGGCTGGACCGCGCTGACGCCGCAAGGCCCCGGCGACGGCACGCTGCAATTGGTGCCGATGGCGAACTCGATGGTCTACATCCTGTTGCGCGCGCTGCAGGACGACGTCGCCGAAGACGATCTGTGCGGAGCGATGCCGGGTCGCGCGCTGTCGATCAAGTCCGAGTATCACGCGCCGCTGTTTCATGCGCTGTCGTCGATTCCGTTGATGCAGGCGGGCGATACCGTGTTCTGGCATAGCGACGTCATTCACGCGGTCGAAGACGCGCATCGCGGCAACGGTTATAGCAACGTGATGTATATCGCTTCGCTGCCGGCCTGCGCGAAAAACGATGCGTACCTGAAGCGGCAACTGCCGAGCTTTCTCGAAGGCAGGAGCCCGCCGGATTTTCCGGCCGATCATTTCGAAGTCGATTTCGTCGGCCGCGCGACGGCAGACGATCTAACCGAGCTTGGCCGTTCGCAGATGGGCTTCGATTTGTGAGCGCAAAGGGCATGGCCGCCTCTTGATCGGGAGCAGAACTTGCTGTCATTTCAGCATGGCAACGACCCAAGGAGGACCGGCCATGGCCACTACACCGAACAAGGACGAAAACCCGATCCGGCCGGATCAGTCCGACGTCGTGCAGACGGATCTGCCCGACATCGGTCCATCGCAGGACCCGGACGAGCCGCCGCTCGATCCCGACATCGACCCCGATCGCGAGGACGACAAGCCGTAGACGAGCGCATTCGCTCGATAAATAGAACCGATGTGAAATGTGGGCGTGTCTGATAACCGCGCCATTTTTCCTCACGGCAGAATTGCCGCGCGAGTGCTGCGTCGCGGCGACTAACGCGCATAGCGAAATCAACGGAGACGGTGGTTTGCCGGTACGAAGCGTTCCGTGCCAACCTCGCTTACGGGGCGTCTCCTCGCACTCCACGACATGCACGCCAGCGACGTGAGCCTGAGTTGCATTCTGATGCACCCGGCTAGCAAATCAGAAACAATAAAAACGGTGAGGCAATTCAATGTCGACCAATTTTCCCACCTCTGCATTGCGCAAGACGATGGAAAGAGCCGGAAGAAAACGGAACCCGGCGCAGGCTTCGCCGTGATCGAGCGCTGACTTGAATCAGTCGTCGTCCGGTGCTTCTGCCGCTTCTGGCCGGAGTCGCGCGTCGCCGCTCATGATCTTCGGAAGCTCGGGAAAGTACACCTCGCAGCGCACCTGCCATTGGTGGCATTCCTGCGCGTGCAATCGGTTATCTCGCGGCCTGGATCCGTCATCGGGAAGTCGGCACCAAGCGATGCAACCAGCTTCGCGAGCCGGGAGCGGCCGCGACGTTTACAGCGCGTACAGGCGACCTCAAGATGCGTCGCGCGCGCAGCGACGTCACCGAGGGAAACGGAGCCGGTTTTCATGCGGGTCGGATGGCGGCGATGGGTTCAGAAAACAGCAGCGTAACAGGGTCGCGCGCATGCAATAACAGACCCGCGCGAAGCGGGTCCGGTTGTGCTGCTCATCAGGCACGCGAGCGACAGCGCCGCCAGACCCGGCATAACCTCATGATCGCGATATAGGCAAGCGCCGCAACCATCAGATCAACCAGAAGGATGAGCGGAATGTATAGGTCATCAGGGTCACGAATGCCGAGCCAGTTGGCGGCGTGCAACCAACCGCGCGCCTGACTCGCTGGCATGGGTATCGGGTAAGTGTGGACGTAGGGCACGGCAAGACAGAACAGGCCGACAAAGAGCGCCACCTTGAACAGCCTACGGACAAGTGTTGCCATAGATGATGACCTCGATTGTTCCGTATGCCTTCAGCCCCGAGTTACCGGCCGGAATCTTCCCGGTGTGCAGCAGCGCGGAGCGGATACGCATGAAATCGACATGGCTCGGCATGGTAATCAGCCAAGTGACTGACCCTGGCCACCTGCCGGATGCAACCGGAAGTTTCCACGCTTCGCACCATTGACCCACGTGAAATCATCGATCAGACCATCATCGCGATAAAGTGCGAACCACTCGTTGTGATCGACCGGTGCGCCTATCGCTGAATTGACGGTGTCCTTTATCGAAGCCCATGCGCGAGACCCGACGCCGCCTGTAGGCCGGTCCACGATCCAGTACTTACCGGCAGGGATCGGACCGTTTGAGGGAACCATAGTGCAACCGCCGCGATTACGGTATTGCTCGTTTCCAGAATACGCGTTGAATGTGCCAATGCCATTCATCGTGAGCGGTGACAGCCATTTGTTATTGCCAATGAATTTACCGGTGACCGCCATTGTCCCCCCGCTCAAGTGCGCTCATTCCATGAGTCGGTGTATTTGATATTGCCATCGAGATAGTGCCACGTGATCCGCTCATACATCATCGATACCGCCTCGACGTGATTGAGCGTGGACGCCTCTGCGAGTTTCGTATTAGCCATGCCGGGATTAATGCCGCACACCTTCACCCCTTCGAGAAGCATCACGAAATACACTTCCTCTTTTCCCGCATCGTTGATGCGATACCACCTTATCTCGGCCGACTGAAGCGTTTGACCGGTCGCCACGGCCTTGTACAGATACGGCGTTGCGCGGTCAAATTCCTTTTCGAATGCAACCGGCGAGTGTGCGCGCGCGCCTGTGATCTTGCCGTTGGCAGCATCAACCGGCAGATTCACGCCGTGTCCGAAGCTGATAATTTCTATGCTTCCTTCGCGCTCCTGAACGGTTGACGAACCTTGGATGTTTGCGCCGCCATCATCTTTTAGCCACATATAAGCAGGAATCGGCATCTCGTGTTGTCCTCCCTTGATTGGTTGATACGCGTTACGCGAACCAACTTTTTAATCGGGAAAGAGAGTCCGGCGCAATGCGCAATCCATGCGGTGTTCATAATCTGACAATGTTTTACGTTCCTTTTACGTTTCTCTCAATATAAGTTTCGACAGATTCAATTCGCTCATCGCAATCGTCTTCCATACCTAAGTGGATAAGCCGATTGTCAACGATCTGGGTTTAGCGTTGAATGGCTGCTCGGAATTTTCGTCGAGGCCGCAACCATCCGCTGCAGTCGAACGACCTCGATGCGCTCCGCATAACCCTCGCACGGATGCGAGAAACCCTCTCCAGACAAACCCGGATTGCTGCTCCGATTTCGCCGCTGTTATCGTTCACTCGACAGTGTGGAAGCGCTTCCACTTAAGCGTTCACAGTAAGTTCGAACGAGAGCGCATCGAGTTCCACCACACCCGGTTCAACGACCTCATTGCAGGAGAGAATCCGTGGTAAACAACGCATCCGCAGTCGTCGACGCCGAACAACCCACCGCTCACGGCGACCCGCATTCCGATCCATTCACACCGCCCGCCGATTCGTCGCTATGGCGCCAGGATTTCCTGCTCGGCGCGGCCACCGCGTCGTATCAGATCGAAGGCGCGGTCAACGAAGACGGCCGCCTGCCGTCGATCTGGGACACGTTCTCGGCGACACCGGGCAAGGTGCTGGCTGGCGACACCGGTGCCGTCGCATGCGATCACTATCATCGTTGGGAACAGGACGTCGATCTGCTCGCGGGCCTCGGCCTCGAAGCGTACCGGCTGTCGACCGCATGGCCGCGTGTGATGGACGAAAACGGTGCGCCGAACCACAAGGGGCTCGACTTCTACAAGCGCCTGCTCGGACGGCTCAAAGAGAAGAACATCACGACTTTCGTCACGCTGTATCACTGGGATCTGCCTCAGCATCTCGAAGATCGCGGCGGCTGGCTCAATCGCGAAACCGCGTACCGTTTCGTCGATTACGCGGATCTGATGAGCCGCGAACTGCACGGCTTCGTCGATGCGTGGGCGACACTCAACGAGCCGTGGTGTTCGGCGTATCTCGGCTACGGCAACGGCCATCACGCGCCGGGACTCTCGAACGTGCGTTTCGCCGCGCAGGCCATGCATCATCTGCTGCTCGCGCACGGGCTCGCGATTCCGGTGCTGCGCGCGAACGATCCGCGCTCGCACAAGGGCATCGTCGCGAACGTCGGGCGCGGCACGCCGAATAGCGACAGCGCCGCCGACCATCGCGCGGCCGAACTGTTCGAAGTTCAGCACAACGCGTGGATTCTCGATCCGCTGTTCAAGGGCGAGTATCCGCAAGACCTGTTCGAGCTGTGGCCGGGCAGCGAGCCGCTGGTGCTCGAAGGTGACATGCAGACGATCAATACGCCGCTCGACTTCCTCGGCATCAACTATTATTTCCGCACCAATGTGGCGAGCGACGCTGCGCATGGATTCAAAGACGTGCCGCTCGAAGGTGTCGAGCGTACGCAGATGGGTTGGGAGGTTTACCCTGACGGTCTTCGCGATCTGTTGACCGGTTTCAAGGACACCTATGTCAATCTGCCGCCGATCTACATCACCGAGAACGGCATGGCATCGGACGACAAGGTCATCGACGGCCGTGTCGAGGACACACAGCGCATTTCGTTCCTGAAGCGCCATCTCGCCGCGGTCGATCAGGCGATCAAGGCGGGCGTCGACGTGCGCGGCTATTTCCTGTGGTCACTGATGGACAACTTCGAGTGGGCTTTCGGCTATGAGCGGCGCTTCGGCATCGTGCACGTCGACTACCAGACGCAGAAGCGCACGATTAAACGCAGCGCGGAGCTGGTGTCGAAGTTCCTCGAAGATCGCAATGCGCAGGCGCAATAAACACAATCAGAACGACGCAGCAACGATGTAAAACCGGGTGGAGCTGGTTGGTATTTCGACTTGACACACGGGCGCGGAGCCTGGAGGAGACGGAATGAACAGCAACAGAATGGTCTTGCGAGGCGTAGTTGCGGCACTGGCGCTGTATGGCGTCGTCGCGCACGCGGAGCCGCTCAAGGCTAACGTGATTCACTGGTGGACCTCGGGTGGCGAATCGGCCGCGATTCGTCAGTTTGCCGTCGCATACGACAAGGCCGGCGGCCAATGGGTCGACAACGCGGTGGCCGGCGGTGACCAGGCGCGCGCCACCGCGATCAACCGCATCGTCGGCGGCGATCCACCCACCGCCGCCCAGTTCAATACGTCGAAACAGTTCCACGATCTGATCGATCAGGGACTCCTGAATAACGTCGACGACGTCGCCGCGAAAGAAAACTGGAACGGCATTTTCCCGCAATCGATTCTCGACAGTATCCGCGTGAAGGGCCATTTCTACGCGGCGCCGGTCGACATTCATATGCCGGCATGGTTCTTCTACTCGAAGCCGGTGTTCCAGAAAGCGGGCATCGCGAGCGAGCCCAAAAGCTACGATGAATTCATCGCCGATCTCGGCAAGCTGAAGAGCGCGGGCGTGATTCCGCTCGCGTTCGGCGGTCAGCCGTGGCAGGAGAAGATCACGTTCGACGCGGTGCTCGCCGATGTGGGCGGCCCGGACCTGTATATGAAGGTCTATCGTGATCACGATCAGACCGCGGTGAATTCCGAGGCATTCAAGAAGGTGCTCGTGTCGTTCAAGAAGCTGCACGATTACGTCGACCCGGGCTCGCCTGGCCGCAACTGGAACGACGCGACCGCGCTCGTGACTTCGGGCAAGGCCGGCGTTCAGATCATGGGCGACTGGGCGAAGGGCGAGTTCGTCGCGGCGAATCAGACCGCGGGCAAGGACTTCGGCTGCTTCCCGGGCTTCGGTCCGCGCTCGCCGTATCTGGTCGCGGGCGATGTATTCGTGTTCCCGAAGACCGACAGCGCGTCGGCTATCAAAGCGCAGAATCTGCTCGCCACGGTGATGACCTCGCCGTCAGCGCAGGTCGCGTTCAGCGCGAAGAAGGGCTCGATTCCGATCCGCTCTGACGTCGACGAAAGCAGCCTCGACGTCTGCGCCAAGGAGGGCATCGCGATCATGAAGGACAAGTCGCGTCAGTTGCCGAATCCGGAAATGCTGCTGTCACCGGATACGCAAGGTGCGCTGACCGACGTCGTGACGAACTTCTGGAACAAGAACCAGTCAGTCGACGACGCGCAGAAAGCGTTCGCCAGCGCGCTGAAGGGCTAGGCCTCGCCATGCACGCGCTCAAGCTGCCAGCCGAGGGTTCGAACCCACCGGGCAAGTCGCAACCCAGGCCGCGAAGCAAGCCGCTGAACCGGCGGTTTTCGATCGCGGTCTGGCTGGCCTTGCTGCCGATGCTCCTGACCGTCGTGTTCACGTATCTGGGCACGATGGTCTGGACCGCGCGCGTGTCGCTCAGCAATTCGCGCACGTTTCCGTCGAATGACTTCGCGGGTCTCACACAGTACGTGCGGCTGTTCCACAACGACCGCTGGCTGATGTCGCTGCAGAACATCGTGATTTATGGCGCGTGTTTCATCATCGCGTGCATGGTGATCGGTTTGCTGCTGGCGATCTTCATCGATCAGCGCGTGGTCGCCGAAGGCGCGTTGCGCACGGTGTTTCTGTATCCGTACGCGATGTCGTTCGTCGCGACCGGGCTCGTATGGCAGTGGATTCTGAATCCGTCGCTCGGTGCGCAGCAGGTGCTGCGCAACCTCGGCTTCCCGCATGCGCGCTTCGACTGGATCGTCGATCAGGACTGGGTCATCTACACGATCGTGATCGCGACCGTGTGGCAGGCTTCGGGTCTCGTGATGGCGCTGCTGCTCGCGGGCCTGCGCGGCATCGACGAAGAGTTGTGGAAAGCCGCGCGCATCGACGGCATTCCACGCTGGCGGGTCTACGCGAGCATCGTGGTGCCGATGCTCGGACCGTCGATCTCGACCGCGTTCGTGCTGCTGTTCGTGATGGTCGTCAAGCTGTACGACGCGGTCGTCGCGATGACGCAGGGCGGCCCCGGCACCGCGAGCGAAGTGCCGGCCAAATTCATCATGGACTATCTGTTCGGACGCGCGAATATCGGCCTTGCGTCGGCTGCATCGATCGTGCTGCTCGCGACGGTGCTCGCGGTTCTCGCGCCGTTCTTCTATGCACGCAGCCGTGCGGCGCTGCGCGGGGAGAGAGGATGAACACGCTCGATTCCACGCTCAAAGGCGGCCTGCCGCAGCGCGCGCGTACGCGGCCTCGCCGTTCGGTGTTCTCGCCGGCGCGCCTGGGCATCTACGCGTTCCTGCTCACCGCCGCGGTGTTCTTTCTGCTGCCGCTCTACGTGATGCTGGTTACGTCGGTCAAACCGATGAGCGAGATCCGCCTCGGCAATCTGCTTGGATTCCCGGTGCATTTCACGCTCGACGCGTGGGTTGCCGCATGGCAGTCGGCCTGTACCGGGCTCGATTGCAACGGCATTCGCGTCGGCTTCTGGAACTCGGTGCGCATCGTCGCGCCGAGCACGGTACTGTCGATCATGGTCGGCGCGGTGAACGGCTACGCGCTGTCGTTCTGGCGGCCGCGCGGTGCGGGTCTGCTGTTCGGCGTGCTGTTGGTCGGCGCGTTCATTCCGGTGCAGGTGATGATCTATCCGCTCGTGCGCGTGCTCGCGAGCGTGCATCTGTTCAGCTCGCTGCCCGGCATCGTCCTGATTCACACGATGTTCGGCATGCCGGTGATGACGCTGCTGTTCCGCAACTACTACGCGTCGATTCCGCAGGAGCTGTTCAAGGCCGCGCGCATCGACGGCGGCAGCTTCTGGCGCATCTTCTTTCAGCTGATGCTGCCGATGTCCACTCCGATCATCGTCGTCGCGCTGATCATGCAGGTCACGAACATCTGGAACGACTACATTCTCGGCCTCGTGTTCGCGGGCACGAAGAATCTGCCGATGACGGTGCAACTGAACAACATCATCAACACGACGACCGGTGAGCGGCTCTACAACGTCAACATGGCAGCGACCATTCTGACGTCGATGGTTCCGCTCGCGGTTTATTTCATCTCGGGCCGCTGGTTCGTGCGCGGCATTGCGTCGGGCGCCGTCAAGGGGTAAGGCATGACAGACATGGCTAATACGATCGATGCGGCCGCCGTGCCGGGTGCAAGCGCGGGCGCCGCGTCCGACGCCGCGGCGCTCACGCACCCCGCCAATGTCGCGGTCCGCAATCTGACGGTTCGGCTCGGCGCGAACACGGTGATCGAGAACCTCGATCTCGATGTGCTCGCCGGCGAGTTCGTCGTGCTGCTGGGGCCGTCGGGCTGCGGCAAGTCCACGCTGCTGCATAGCATCGCGGGATTGATCGACGTCAGCGACGGCAGCATCGAGATCGCCGGCGAGGACATGACGTGGGCCGATCCGAAGGATCGCCGCATCGCGCTGGTGTTCCAGTCGTACGCGCTCTATCCGACCATGAGCGTCGAGCGCAACCTGTCGTTCGCGCTGCGCATCAACGGCACGCCGAAGGCGGAAATCGCAAGGCGTGTCGCGCGCGCGTCGGAGATGCTGCAACTGGGGCCGCTGCTCAAGCGCAAGCCGTCGCAGTTGTCGGGCGGTCAGCGCCAGCGCGTTGCGATCGGCCGCGCGATCGTGCGCGAAGCCGATGTGTTCCTGTTCGACGAACCGCTGTCGAACCTCGACGCGAAGCTGCGCACCGAGCTGCGCCGTGAGCTGAAGCAGCTGCATCACAGCCTCGGCGCGACGATGATCTACGTGACGCACGACCAGGTCGAGGCGATGACGCTCGCGACGCGCATGGCCGTGATGCGCGGCGGCGTGATCCAGCAGTTCGGCACGCCGGCCGAAGTCTATGCGCGGCCGAACAACCTGTTCGTCGCGACCTTTCTCGGCTCGCCGGCGATGAATCTGCTGAAGGGCACGCTCGAAACCCGCGACGGCGTGCTCCACTTTTGCTCCGGCAATGCGCAGATCGACGTGTCGGCATACGAGTTCACGCAGGCGCCCGAGCACGGTAAACCATGCGTACTCGGCGTGCGCGCCGAAGACGTGCATATCACGGCAGGCGCCAGCGAGCGCGCAAAAGTTTCGCTGATGGAGCCGATGGGCAACCACCGCGTGATCTGGCTCGACTATCATGGCGAACAGATCGCGTCGATCGATCAGACAAAAGCGCCGATTGCGGAGGATGACACCGTGGCGTTCTCGTTCGACGCCGCGCATGTCTCGCTATTCGACGAAGCGAGCGGCGCGCGCTTATAACGCCGCGGCGCGTCACGCGCGAAGCGGCTCGTCGAGACAGGCTTGATGGAGAACCGCGTGGCAACACTCAAGGACGTCGCGCAACTGGCCGGCGTGGGCATGTCGACCGCCTCACGAGCGATTTCCGGCAAGGGACCGATTTCAGCCGATGCCG
The DNA here is from genome assembly GCF_040948665.1 of Paraburkholderia sp. BR14320. Classification (NCBI taxonomy): domain Bacteria; kingdom Pseudomonadati; phylum Pseudomonadota; class Betaproteobacteria; order Burkholderiales; family Burkholderiaceae; genus Paraburkholderia; species Paraburkholderia sp. BR14320. The sequence continues at coordinate 58,554 of NZ_JBFPKG010000032.1, read as the reverse complement.
CGGCGCGCGTGAAGGCGGCGATCGAGGCGCTGAACTTCCGCCCGTCGTCGATCGGCCGGGCAATGGCGACGCAGCAGCTCGGCATCATCGGCATCTTCGTGCCGACCTTCTTTGGTCCGTACTACGGCACGATCCTGAAGCAGACCGACACCGAGCTGCGCGCGGTCGGCCGGCATGTCGTGGTCGCGACCGGTTGCGGCGAGGTGTCGCCGCGCGAGCAGGCGATCGAGGCGGTGCGCTTTCTGATCGGCCGCGATTGCGACGGCGTGGTCGTGATCAGCCACGATCTGCACGACGAAGACCTGATCATGCTGCATGACATGCATCCGAAGATGGTGTTCCTGAATCGCGCGTTCGAGCAGTTGCCGGAAGCGTCGTTCAGCGCGGATCATCGGCGCGGCGGCGAACTCGCGGCGCGCACGCTGCTCGATCACGGGCATCGCGACATCGCGGTGATTTCCGGGCCCGCTACCGCGTCGGACAACGTGATGCGGATCGACGGCTTTTTCGCCGAACTCGCGCGAGCCGGCATTGCGCGCGACGACGTCCTGCTGATCGAATCGGACTTCTCGCCCGAAGGCGGCTACGCGGCCGCGCAGAAGCTGCTCGAGACACAGCGGCGTGTGACCGGCCTGTTCTGCGCGAACGACACGATGGCTGTCGCCGTGCTCGCGCGTTTTCACCAGGCGGGCATTTCGGTGCCGAACGACATTTCGGTGATCAGCTACGACGACGACTACTCGGCCGCGTACGCGGCGCCCGGGCTCACGTCGGTGCATATTCCGACCGGAGACCTGACGCAAAACGCGGTGCGCTGGCTGATCAACCAGTGTTACGGCACCACGTGGGAGATCTTCCGCGAGTTTCCGGTCAGCGTGACGATGCGCGAATCGGTCGGACCAGCGCCGATGCAGAAGAAAAATACCCATGGCGCAATGCGGTAGAAGGGTTTGACTAATCGTGGCGGTGTGATGTCTGGCGCGCGGATGCGCGCCGTCTCTTCTGTGTTATGCCGGCGCCGGTTGGAACTCGCGAATTGAATGGCGACGCGGCTACCCGCTATACGCGGCGAGGCTTTCCTCAGAGTCCCACCGATTTTTCGTCGTGTTTTTTCACGAGCGCCGTCGCGCGCTCATTCGCGTTTTCACTTACGGATGTGACGGTCTTTTTAAGGTCGCCGTAATCCTTCGCAATACTGCTTTGCGGTTTTCCCTCATTAAACTTGCGTCAAATTTCTCTAAACTCCGCTGTAACAAGCTGTTACGGGGTGAGTGTGATGCTGGCCATCTTTCTGATCGCCTGTCCGATCGGCATCGCTGAGCTGTTTGGTTTTGCGCGCCATGTGGATCCGCAGACGGGACGTTTCAAGCGGTAGTTTTTCTTCGCGCGTTCTTTCCGCGGCCACGCCGTGGAGATTTTCGCTTTGCGATCAAGCATTCGTTAGTTTGTCGTTAATCTGAAAGGGCTAACCGTTTGCGTCCTTTCGGTTTGCTTTCTCGTTTCCGTTTTCATCAATAGCCCGTTTTACCTTTCACAAGTCTTGCCTTGGCGTGCCGGTTCGCGGCACGATGCGCGATACCTTCGTTTTTGGGTCGGCATCGCACATGCAAGATTCTCTGCAGAAAATGGCGGCACGTGCCAGCGTGCTGAAGGGCGTTCTTCCTTTGAGCCGGATCGCGGCGGCGCGTGATGCGCTGGCCGGTGTGCAGCTTGCGTCGATGGATATACCGCAGGTGCTCGGCTATGCGCGCATTGCCGGTATGCCGGCCGTCACAGGGCTCTATACGGTGTTTCTGCCGCTGATCGCGTTCGCGTTTTTCGGCGCGTCGCGGCATCTGGTCGTCGCTGCCGATTCGGCCACCGCGACGATCTTCGCGAGCCGTCTGGAGACGATGGCACCAGCGTCGAGCGCCGAATACGCGGCGCTCGCGGCGATGGTCGCGCTGCTGACGGCCGGCTTGCTGCTCGTCGCGCGCATCTTCAAACTCGGTTTTCTCGCCGATTTCCTGTCTCGCACGGTGCTGGTCGGCTTTCTCGCCGGCGTCGGCGTGCAGGTCGGCATCGCGATGCTCGGCGACATGCTCGGCGTGCCCGGACATGCGGCGCGCAGCGTAGATCAACTGCTGCTCGTGGTGAGCAAGGCCACCCAGATCAATCGGCCGACGCTGGCGATCTCGCTCTTCGTGGTGGCTGCGATTCTCGTTTGCAAGCGGTTCTGGCCGCGCCTGCCGGTGCCGTTGATCGCGGTCGTCGGAGGCATTGCCGCGAGCGACGTGTTCGGATTCGCCGCGCACGGCATCTCGATCCTCGGACCGGTGGAGGGCGGCTTGCCGCCGCTGCGGATTCCGCTGGTGACGTGGCAGCAGATGCTCGATCTCGTGCCGGTCGCGGCCTCGTGCTTCGTGATGATCGTCGCGCAAAGCGCCGCCGCGAGCCGCGTGTTCGCCGAGCGCTATCACGAGCCGGTCGATACCAACGCGGACCTGCTCGGCATCGCGGCCGCCAACGCGGCGGCGGCGTTTTCCGGCGCGTTCGTGGTCAACGGCAGCCCGACGCAGACCGCGATGGCCGATCGCGCCGGCACGCGCAGCCAGTTCGCGCAGCTCGTGTTCGCTGCGGTCGTGGTGATCGTGCTGCTGTTTTTCAGCCGCTATCTGCAGTATCTGCCGCACTGCATCCTCGCGAGCATCGTGTTTACGATCGCGGTCGGCCTGATCAACGTGCAGTCGCTCTTTTCGATTCGCCGGGAAAGCCCCGGCGAGTTCGCGCTAGCGTTGTTCACGGCGGCGGCGGTCGTGCTGATCGGCGTCGAGCACGGCATTCTGGTCGCGGTCGCGTTGTCCTTGCTGCGTCACGTGCGGCACAGCTACCGCCCGCACACGATGATGCTCGCGCCCAACGGCGACGGCATGTGGGTGCCGGTGCCGGCGGTGCCCGGCATCGAGACCGCGCCGGGGTTGATCGTCTATCGCTTCGGCGCCGACCTGTTCTACGCGAACGATCATTTTTTCGTCGACGATGCGCGCCGCCTGATCGAGCACGCACCGAACGCCGTGCGCTGGTTCGTCGTCGATGCGAGCGCGATCACGGACGTCGATTATTCGGCGGCGCGCTCGGTGGGCGAGTTGTGCTCGGCGCTCAAGCGCGATGGGATCGAGGTGGTCTTTGCGCGGGTGAATCGCTATTTGCGCTCGGATATGGATCGGCATGGCATTACGCCGATCGTCGAGGAGCGCTGCATTTTCGGCACGCTGCATGAGGCGCTGAGCATGGCGGGGGTGGAGAAGCCGCATGAGCAGGTGAAGGGGGCGCCATGACGGGGAGGGCGCGTGCGGTATCGGAGCGAACAAAAAATTGATGGCAAACGTTGTCTACGCCTCATTTTTCGTCGCCTGGCTGGATTATGCTGATCTGTCGCTGCGATTAGCAGATATTAATTACAAAAACATGAACAGCTTCGATTCGACCATCGAAACATATCTGTCCAGCATACACTTCGGTCATTTCGCGACCCAATCGATACAAGCCATCGCCGACCTGTACACCTTTAAAGGGCTGGTATTGATTGCCGTGCTTTGGTGGATCTGGTTTCAACGAGACGAACGCGCCGAATGGCGGCGCGAAATAGTGCTCGCGACGCTTCTCAGCGGTGTCGTGGCGCTCTTCGTCGGAAGGCTGCTGGCGCACTGGCTGCCATTTAGAGTGCGTCCCATCTACAGCACCGAACTGCATCTGCAGTTCGCGAGCGGCGCGACCAAGGCTGCGCAGTTGTCGGACTGGAGTTCGTTTCCAAGTGATCACGCCATGTTATGGATGGCGGTCGCCACCGGCATCTTCGTCGTGTGGCGGCGCATCGGCGTGCTGGCGCTTCTCTATACCGCGCTGTTCATTTGCCTTCCGCGCGCCTATCTCGGCTTTCACTATCCGACCGATTTGCTGGCGGGTGCCGCGCTGGGAATCGGGATCACGTTGATCCTGACACGCGATGCGATTCGCACGCGCTACGCGACCCCGGTGCTGCGATGGATCGAACGCTATCCGGGACCTTCGGCCATGCTCGCCTTCCTTCTATGTCTGCAACTGGTCACGCAGTTCGAAGAACTGCGTGCTCTGGCGTGCGGCGTGTTCAAGCATCTATGACCCGGCTGGCGCCTCACTGTCAGTGAACTGAGATTAGCGAGCAACCTCTATTGCCATCTCATGCAATATTCTGTCTAATTAAATCAGAATAAAACGTCCGATTCATTCGAATCGCTGACACAGTCGACGGGGGTTCACTTCATGCACTCTCTGCTGCCGCTCAAGGCCCAGGTGCGTCGTCACGCGCGCACGCTCGCCGGGTATTTTCCAGCTCCATTTACACGCGACGAATCAAGCTGTGTCGACATCCTCGGTGTGATGACGCCGAGGCTGCTGAACGGAGGCACGCTGCTGAACCTCAACTACGGCGAAGTGGACCGCTTCACCGACAAGACCCGCGCGACGGGCACCTTATTCGTCGCAATAGGCGAAGACTTCGTGCGCGTCGCGACCTCGGTCAAAAGGCAAACCGGCGAGCGGGCCGTGGGCACGGTACTGGACCGCTCGCACCCCGGCTATCGGATGCTGCGCAGCGGGCAGCCCTACACCGGTTACGCGACGCTATTCGGCAAGCAATACATGACGCGGTACGAGCCGATCCGGGACAGTTCCGGCGCCGTAATCGGCGCGCTGTACGTCGGCCTCGATGTCAGCAAGGTGTGGAACCTGTCGATCGGAGCGAAGCTCGCGCTGCTGACCCTCGCCGCGAATACCGTACTCCTGCTGGGCTACGGTCGGCTGCTGCAGGTAGTGGTCCTCCCGGACTCAACGAGCCCCGCGGGGGCGTCGCCGCCTTTCCTGCCAACCGGCGTGATCGGCTTCGGGCTGCTCGGCGCGCTGGTGGTCAGCGCGCTCGTCTTCGTGACGACCCGGCGCGGTCTCGGCATGCAACTGCTCGAAGCGAAGGCCGCCGCGGAAAAACTGGCGGCCGGCGACTTGACCGCGCAGGTGCATGTGAGCCGCCGCGACGAACTCGGCCAGTTGATGCAGGCGATGAACGGCATCAGTGTCGGCCTGGCCTCGGTAGTCGGCAACGTGCGACGCGCGTCCGATATGATCGCGCTGGGCGCGCGCGAGATTGCCGCCGGCAACGCGGAGCTGTCGTCCCGCACCGAGGCGCAGGCCGGCTCGCTCGAGGAAACCGCTTCGACGATGGAGCAATTGACTGCGATGGTCCGCGCGAATGCCGAACGCGCTTCGCACGCCAACCAGCACATCGCGTCTGCCTCCGATCTCGCGGTCAAAGGCGGCACCGTGGTGGGCCGTGTGGTCACCACCATGTCGCTGATCCGCGGCAGTTCAAGCAAGATCGTCGACATCATCAGCATGATCGATTCGATCGCCTTTCAGACCAATATCCTGGCTTTGAACGCGGCCGTCGAGGCGGCCCGCGCCGGCGACCAGGGGCGCGGCTTTGCGGTCGTCGCCGCCGAGGTGCGCAGCCTCGCCCAACGCAGCGCGATGGCCGCCAAGGAAATCAAGGCGCTGATCACGGATTCGGTCGGCAACGTCAATGCAGGCGGAGAACTGGTCGACCAGGCTGGCCGGGACATGACCGAAATCGTCACGGCCGTCGATAGTGTGGTCACCTTGATGGGTGAGATTACGCACGCGAGCAACGAGCAAAGTACCGGCATCGGCGAAATCAATCGCGCGATCGGACACATGGACGAGATGACCCAGCAAAACGTTGCTCTGGTCGAGCAGGTGGCAGCCGCGGCGGCCAGCATGCAGGAACAGGCGTCCACGTTGGAAGATGCGGTGCAGGTTTTTCGGCTGGTAGGTGACGGGGCAAACCGATAGTCGCGGTCAGTGCCGCAATCAGCGGGGCATCCAATTGAGCGGCGATGCGCGACGTGTACGCGGACGTTTCCCGCACTTTCCTGCACTAGAATGGGTTATTGTCGACGTCGTAGACGTATCTGGTCAGCGCGACGTGCAGGATTCTCGTTGGAGGAATGCCATGCCGACCTACCGGTACAGGTGCGAGAAATGCGGTGAGATGTTCGAACATGCCGAGCATCTTGCTGAACATCAAGACGCTCATCCCGCTTGCCCCAAGTGCGGAAGCGAAAAGGTCCAGCACATACCCACGCCATTTGTGCCAAAAACGTCCCGAAAAAGCTGAAACCTGTCTTCGCGGTACTCGCGGACAGTCGAACGTCGGTTCTCTCCTGCCGACGGATCTTCGCTCGCCGATTCTCGCCATCGCCTCGTGACGATTGGTAAGTTGGATGTGAGCGTGCAAAGCTGGAAACAGTTGAGATGTAAGCGCGCAAGTATCGTGCCGCCGATCGCATAGGAACCCGCGGCAGCGGCCCGGCAGAACTTGCCAAGAATGAATCCCAGACTTTGCAGCCACCAGTATCTGCTTACCGCTCAAGCCGTCCGGCCGCGCTGGCTGCCCCAGAGACCCGAAAGCGGGAGCAGTGCTTCAAATCCGACGAACCGTTGAAATAGCCCACGAATCGCCGAGGGCAGAAAATAGTTGTGCACGAAAGACCAACGGACGAAAAGAAATCACTTTCGCACGGCCGACCTTTTGCACGGGGCTGGGCCGACGTATGCTGGCAATCCAGGTGACTCCACTCTAATACTCGCCATGGATACGCGAGATGCGTTCGATATATCGCTGAGCGAAGTCGATTCGGCGTTCGAGGCCCTGGAACTTGCCCGTTCCACCTCGGGCGAGGATTCACTCGCTTACACCGAGGCGTGCGAGAGGTATCGCATTACGATTCTCAGGTGGAAGTCAATTTACGCGTTGCTGGTTGCCAATGGAGCGCGAACCATGATGCCAAACGTTGGTAAGGGACGGCGCCTGCTCGTCCTCCGCAGAGGACATGAGCCGATTGCCGAATCCCTCTTCGTTATCGCCCGGGTGCGAGGCTTCGTTTCCACGCTCGAGACGTGCGCTGATGCGGTACGGGGGCAAATCGTCAGCAACGCACAACTGACGGTGCTTGACGGCGACTGCCATCTTGCATCGAAGTTAAAAGCGATCGAGTTGATCAACAAGCACTGCCCGCAATGCCGGGTTGCGGTTCTGTCCAGTACGCTGTCTCCTTTCGCAGAGTGGCCGGGTGTCGATGCGGTGATCGACCGTGGCGCATCGCCAAGGCAGATGCTCGAGTGTTTCTGCCAACTGATTGATTCCTCCGAGCTCGACGACTGCGCTGTTCTTGCGCCCCCCCCCCCGATATTGGCCTATGGTCGGCATGATTCATAGCGCGGTTAGCTAGCACCGATTCAATCAGGCGTTTCGCGTGGTCCGCTGCTATTCAGCGTGTCCCGTTTCAGGCATCGGCTTCGCGTATTTCACGATGCCTGACCAAACCGATAGTGAAGCTCTAACGATTTCAAATCAAACCGCTAGTGAATCCGCATTGCGTCAAGTTGCAACGTCGAGGCTGTTTCGCGGCTCGACGCTCGCGATGTTTCTGTCGGGACTCGGCACGTCAGCGGCCGCGCCGCAGATCGTTCTTTTCCTGGTGAAGGAACTTGGCGCCTCGCTGCCGTTGGCCGGACTCTCGAGCTTCTCATCATGCCCTTCAGCATCGGGCTGGGTCGCCGGCTCGGCAACGTGTGGTTGATGTGTATCGCGGCCGCCCTGAGGGTGTTCGCCAACATTTGCTTTGCGCTGTGGCCGTCCGCAACGGGCATGTTCGCGGGACAGATTCTGATGGGGCGGTGTGTGGGGGCATCTTCATGGAGCTGGGCATCCTCGTTGCTCAACGCCTGCTTCCGAGCGCGTTGGCGACCGCATCGGCGATTTTCATGAGCTCGACGGCTCACGCTTCGGCGTTAGGCGGCGTCGCCGGCGATCTCGGGGTCAAAATGCTGGGCCTGCCGAATGTATTCCTGCTGCCAGCGCTGTTCGCTGGTATTGCCGCGATCGGACTCGCATTGACGGCACGCACCGAAAGCCGACGGCAGGCGTAACAACGATCACGCTCAGCGCAGTGAGCGTATTCTATGAAGCCTCGTGACGAATTCATCGGCAGGCAGCGAGGGTCTCATGAATACGACAGAGCGGATCATCAAGTGGCGCGATCTACGGCATGTAGACGGCGCCGTCAGCGAACCGCGCAATCCGCTGCCCGCGGTGTGCGACGTATCGGTGACGAACGTTTGCAACGCCGCATGCGACTTCTGCGGGTTCTCTCGCGAGAAGAATCTGGCCGGACCGCGTCGCTATCTCGATCCTGATGAATTCGCGCGCGCACTGCCGATCCTGCGCAGACGCCGGATTCGTTACATGACGCTGCAAGGCGGCGAGCCGCTGGTTCATCCGCAGATCGCATCGCTGGTGGCTTCGGCCACCAGGGCCGGCATTCAGTGCGGTGTGATCACCAACGGCTGGTTTCTTCCGCGCCATATCAAGCAACTGGCGGAGGCCGGCCTCAAGCGCCTGCTGATTTCCATCGATAGCGCGGACATGCGCGAGCATGAGCACAACCGCGGCCTGCGCGGTCTCGAGGCCCGCATCCGCGAGGGCATCACGCAAGCTCATCGCTTCGGCATCGAGGTGTGCGCATCGATTACGGTGAGCCGTCTGGTCCGTTACGAATTGCTTCCCGAGACGCTCAACCGGCTCGGCTTCGATGCGGTCGTTTTTTCCTATCCGCGGCGCGAGGCGTTTGGATCGACTTCGCTCGTGTACGACGAAGATTCGAAACTCGTCGACCTGAACACCGACGAATTACTCGAAGCGTTGAGCGCGATCGCGCGCCTGAAGAAGCACTTCCGTGTGATGGACCCGAGCGCCGCGCTGGACGAGGTCGCGCGCTTCGTGCGCGGTGAACGGCAACTGGTTCCATGTATCGGTGGCAGCAAGTACTTTTATATCGACTGGAACCTCGACGTCTGGCGTTGCGAGGCATGGCCCGAGCCGATGGGCTCCGTGTTCGACCTGGACCGTCTGCCCGATCAATGCGAACCCTGCAATGCCTGCATGATGGGATGCTATCGGCACGCCAGCATTCTGATGCACGGTGCGATCGCCGTGACCGATTCGGTGTACGCGCTGGGCCGGGGTCAGCTTCGGACTGCAGTCAGCTTGTTGTTCCAGCGCAGCGTCGCGTATTCGCTGTGGGCGCTTTCCGTTGAAGAATTGCCGCGAGCTTCGCTAATGTCGTTCGCAAGACGGCTGGGCGGACGCCGTTCCGCGCCGCAAACGGGTTAAGTTCGATTGGCGCGAACCGCATTCGGAATCCCGACGTGCGGCACGCGATTTGGGAAGGCCATCGGAAGCGAGAAAACCGGCAACGGACCGATTCGATTGCCTAAGATCAAGTTACGCGCTCCGCGAGGAATGCACCGCGGCTCGCGAATGTCTTTATCGTCGCGCAGCCGTTTCCTGCGCGACTCTTCCACAAGGAGGTCACGATGAAATCAGACGACAAGGGCGACGTGCGCGCTTTCGTGCAAACGGCGGAGCAGGGTGGCGAGCATGTCTGGGTAATCACGCTGGTCGACTTCGCGGCCCGCGAGGTCAGACGCTCGCTCGTTTCGGACGAGACATATGCGACCGCCGCCGCTGCCAGAGATGCGGGGCAGGCCCATTTGAAGGGCTTGGAGCAGGACCGCTAGGCCCACTTACCGCCGCCTTGTTTTCGCCCACGGAAGTACTAACGTTGGACTATAAGTAAACCGGCGGTAACGGGGGCGCAAGAGGGCAAAGCTCATGGCCAGTACGCAAGGAAGCACCGGATCGCCGTTTGCGGCGTCCGTCGAAGCGGGCAGTTATCGCGTTACGCGACCGCAAAACGCAAGCGATGTGATCGACCTGCTGCAAAAGCGCGATATTCAGATCGTCGATCTGAAATTCACCGATCTGCCCGGCCTCTGGCAGCATTTCTCGATCACGCTCCCCGAAGTTCACGACGACCTGTTCAGCGCCGGCATCGGTTTCGACGGTTCATCGATCCGCGGCTTCCAGGAGATCCACGAGTCCGACATGCTGCTGCGGCCCGACCCGGCAACGGCCTTCGTCGACCCGGCTTGCGGCACGCCGACATTGTCGATCATTTGCGACGTAGTCGATCCAGTTCTGCGACTACCGTATTCGCGCGATCCGCGCTACGTGGCGAAAAAGGCGGAGAACTACCTGCGCCAGACCGGCATCGCGACGACGTGTTATTTCGGGCCGGAGCTCGAATTCTTCATCTTCGACTCGATCCGCTTCGGCCAGGATCAGCACTGCGGCTATTACTACGTCGAGTCGGCCGAGGGCGACTGGACCACCGGCCGCGACGAGGGCGCATACGGCGGCGGCAACCTCGGCTACAAGCAGCACTATAAGGAGGGCTATTTCCCGGTGCCTCCTCATGACACGCTGCAGGAGATCCGCTCGGAAATCGCGCTGACGCTGCAGCAGGCCGGCGTGCAGATCGAAGTGCATCACCACGAAGTCGCGACCGCCGGACAGAACGAGATCGACATGCGTTTTGCGACGCTCACCCGCATGGCCGACAACGTGATGATCTACAAATACATCTGCAAGAACGTCGCGCGCCGGCACGGCAAGGTTGCAACCTTCATGCCGAAGCCGCTGTTCGCCGACAACGCGAGCGGCATGCATTGTCACCAGAGCCTGTGGAAAGACCAGCAGAACCTCTTTTACGACGCGGGCGGCTGGGCGCTGACTTCCGACATGTGCCGCTGGTACATCGGCGGATTGCTTCAGCACGCGCCCGCGCTGATGGCCTTTTGCGCGCCGACGACGAATTCGTATAAGCGCCTGGTGCCGGGATACGAGGCGCCCGTCAATCTGGCGATGTCGCAGCGCAACCGCTCGGCCGCGGCGCGCATTCCGATGTATTCGGATTCGCCGAACGCGCGGCGCGTCGAGTTTCGCTGTCCGGACCCGTCGGCCAATGCGTATCTGGCTTTCGCCGCGATGCTGATGGCCGGTCTGGACGGCATTGAAAACAAGACGGATCCCGGCGAGCCGCTCGATCGCAACATCTATGATTTGCCGCCCGAAGAAGCGCGCAATATCCGGCAGGTGCCGGGCTCGCTCGAAGCGGCGCTGGCGGCGCTCGAAACCGACAACACGTTCCTGCGCAAAGGCGAAGTCTTTACCGACGACGTGATTCAGACATGGATCGACTACAAGCGCAGCCGCGAGATCGACACGATCAAATTGCGCCCGCATCCATGGGAGTTTTACCTGTACTTCGATATCTAGAAGAACAGGCCTCAAACCTCAAAGCAGGATCGGCGCGCAAATCAGGAGAAATACCGCGATATAAATGACGCCGAAAATCAGCCCGAGTCTCCAGAAATCACCCGCAGGCAGATACCCGCTGCCGAAGTACACGGGGCTCGGCCCCGTGCCGTACGGCGTCAGGATGCCCATGATCCCCAAAGTCAGCGACAGCATCAGCGCGAACGCCTCCATCGGCATGCCGGGAATGGTCGAGCCCACCGCCAGCATGACCGGCAGCATCGCCGTCGCATGAGCGGTGACGCTCGCGAACATGTAATGCGTGAAGAAAAAGATCAGCACGAGGACGATCGCGGCCTCCGTCGGGGGAAAGCCTGCCATATGAGTCGATATCGTCCCGGCGAACCATTTGACGAAGCCAGTCCTGCTGAGCCCGTCGGCGAGGGCGACCAGCGTCGCGAACCACACGAGGGTATTCCACGCCTGCTTGTTGCCGAGCATGTCGTCCCAGCTCACTACCTGGGTGACCAGCATCAGCGCGATCACCATCAGCGCCGCGGTCGTCGGATTGACATAGTCGTCCGCAAAGACCCATAACGCGAGGGCGATCAGTACCAGCACGGCGAGCATGATTTCCCGTCTGGTGAGCGGCCCCATCTCCTTCAGTTGCTGGGCAGCCCAGCTCGGTACTTCGGCGCTGTGCTTCACTTGCGGCGGATACAGCACGTAGGTCAGCAGCGGGATGGCCAGCAGCAGCAGGATGCCCGCGGGCGCAAAGGCCAGAAACCACTGCGTCCATTCGAGGTCGACGTCGACCGTTTTCTTGACGAGTTCCGCGGCGAGCAGATTGGGTGCGAGCGCGGTGAGGAACATCGAGCTCGTCACGCAGGTCGTGGCGATAGCGGTCCACATGATGTAGGAACCGATGCGCCGCGCCGACGGGTCGTTCGGCTTCGAGTCGTAAAGCGGCGGCAAACTGCGAATCACCGGAAAGATCGTCCCGCCGCTGCGCGCCGTGTTGGAAGGGGTAAATGGCGCGATCACGGCGTCCGCCACCATCACCGCATAGCCGAGCGTGAGGGTCCGGCGTCCCAGCGCCCGCACGAGCATCAATGCAATGCGTTTGCCGAGCCCCGTCTTCTCGTAGCCGAGGGCGAACATGAAGGCGCCGAAGATCAACCAGACGGTGCTGTTCGAGAAACCGGAAAGCGCCCAACTGAGGCCCGCGTTCGCAACATTGAAACCGGGCTTCGCGAGTTGCGCGGGACTGAAGAACACCCACTCGCTGAACACGGCGACGAGCGTCACCGCGATAAGACCGATCGCGGCGCCCGGAATGGGCTCCAGCATCAGCCCGACGATCACGCCCGCGAAAATCCCGAAGTAATACCACGCGTGCTGCGCGAGACCGGGCGGCGCGGGAATCAGTCCGATCACGATCGCCACGATCAGAGGAGCGACGGCCTTCCAGAAAGTTTTCATGCCATGCTCCATTCTCATAACCGTCCTTGTGCTAAGGTTTATATGACCTTTTTTGCGCGTTCGCCAGTGAAGTGTTCACGGCATGCAAGGAGAGTGCGAGGCCATGGTTCGCGTGAGTATCGAAGGGCGCGAGATTCAGGCGCCGGGCAATTGCTCGATTCTGCAGGCCATGGGGCATGCGGGGCAGACTCTCGTCGAGGGTGTCGGCTGCATGTCCCAGGGCGTGTGCGGCTCGTGCCGCGTGATGGTGCGACGCAGCGGCGAGCAGGAAGTCAAAACCGCGCTCGCCTGCGAGACCCTCGTCGAAGAGGGCATGCAGGTCGCCTTCCTCGATTACTTCACCGAGTCGGAGCGTCACCTGTATCGAATGGAAGAGATCAGCGACAGCTGGCAGGCGCTCGGCAAGATCGCCGAGATCTTCCCCGAAGCGGCGCATTGCCGTCATTGCAGCGGCTGCGATCGCGCCTGTCCGAAGGGGCTGGAGGTGCAGCGCGGCGTGAACCTCGCGGTCGAGGGCAATCTGCCCGCATCGAGCCAGGTGTTCGACGAATGCGTGATGTGCAACCTGTGCACGCTCGCATGCCCCGAGCATATCCGGCCCAACCATCTGGGTGTGTTCGTGCGCCGGATGATCGCGTCGCTTTCGCTGCGTCCGGCCAATCTGATGCGACGGCTGCAGCAGATCGAGAGCGGCGAGATGAAGATCGACTTCGATGCGCCTGGCGCGCAACCGCCGCGCTGACCGGAGCGAATCGTCATGTCCGCCGGCATACCCTACGAAACCGCGCGCCAGCGCTACCGCCCCGGGATGGCGGCCACGCTCCGCGGCGACGACGTCCCGGTCGCTGAACTGCTGAAGGCTTATCACCCCGATCATGGGCCGCATGCGCGGGTCACGCTGAGTGTCGGGGTCAATCGCGGCGAGCCGTGTCAGCCCGATCTCGCGCGCCATCTGCAGGCTAACGCGCTGATCGATGATGTCGATATCGCCGGCGCACAGCTGATCACGACCGATGTGCTGGTAATCGGCGGCGGTGGCGGCGGCTGCGCCGCGGCGCTCACGGCGGCGAAGCAGGGCGCGCGCGTGATCCTCGCCACCAAGCTGCGTCTTGGCGACAGCAATACGGTGATGGCCGAGGGTGGAATCCAGGCGGCCATCGGCGAGGACGACAGTCCCCAACTGCACTTCGAGGACACGCTTCGCGCCGGACACTTCTGCGGCGAGCCCGAACTCGTGGCCCAGATGGTGATGGACGGCCCCGATGTGATTCGCTGGCTGATCCAGCTCGGCATGATGTTCGATCTGGAAGAGGAGCAGCCGCTTGGCGGCAATCTGATGCGCAAGAAACCCGGAGGCGCATCGGCGGCGCGCATTCTGTCGTATCGGGACTATACCGGCCTCGAAATGATGCGCGTGCTGCGCGAGGCAGTGGACCTCGATCCGGGCATCGAGTTGTGGAACCGCTGCCCTCTGGTCGAGCTGCTGTCCGACGAGCACGGCGGTTGCGCCGGCGCGGTGATCTACAACCTCGAATGGCGTACCTTCGTGCTGGTGCGTGCGCGCGCCGTGATCCTCGCCACTGGCGGCGCGGGGCGACTGCATCTGAATTCGTTTCCGACCTCGAACCACTACGGCGCCACCGCCGACGGCCTCGTGCTCGCCTATCGGATCGGCGCGCGCCTGCGCGAACTCGACTCGTTCCAGTACCATCCGACCGGCATCGCCTACCCGCACCATCTGGCGGGCGGCCTGATTTCCGAGGCGGCGCGCTCCGCCGGCGCGAGACTGCTGAACGGCGAAGGCGAACGTTTCGTCGACGAACTCAGGCCGCGTGACGTGGTCGCGTCGGCGATCCTGCGTGAGTGCGCACTAGGGCGCGGGATCGAGCGCGACGGCCAGGTCGGGGTGTTCCTCGATACGCCGACACTCGAACTCGAGCATCCGGGCATTCTGGCCAAACGCCTCGTCACGCTTCGCCATCTCGCTGACAAGTGCGGCATCGATGCCGCGCAGGAGCCCTTCCTCGTTTATCCCACACTCCACTACCAGAACGGCGGCGTCGCGATCGACAAAGATGGCGCCACCAACGTCCCCGGCCTTTTCTGCGTCGGCGAGGTGACGGGCGGCATCCACGGCCGCAACCGCTTGATGGGCAACGCGCTGCTCGACATTCTGAGCATGGGTCGGCGTGCTGGCGCGAAGGCCGCGCAATCGAGGGAATGGGTGATGACGAACCGCGCCGGAATCGGTCACGTGCACGCGTGGCAGAGAGAGCTGACGCTGGCGGGACTGCCGCTTCACGTGAAGGCGCCACAACTCTTTCCCGCCTATGCGCATTTCGATCTGCGAGTCGATGCGGGATTGCGCACGAGCGCGCGGAGCCGCGTGATCGGTGGCATCCGGTGACGCGAACCACGGAGCACGCGATGCAAACGCTGAATCAGTGCTTGATGAGGGACGATTTCCGCGTCGGCGCCGACCTCGATGCATGGGTCGCGCGCGGCGGCGGCGAGGGACTCGCCAAAGCGCTCGACGACCCGGAGGCGATCATCGCCGCGCTCGCCGAGGCCGATTTGCGTGGCATGGGCGGCGCTGGCTTCCCCGCGCATCGAAAGTGGGCGCCGGTTGCGAGCGCCCCCGGCGGCGACAAGTACGTCGTTTGCAATGGCAACGAAGACGAGCCGGGCACCTTCAAGGATCGCTTTCTGCTCGAACACACACCGCATCAGGTGATCGAGGGCGCGCTGATTGCCGCAGTGGCGACGCGGGCCAACCATGTCGTCCTGTACGTGAATCCGCATCAGACGGGGTCGCTCGCAGCGACTCGCGAGGCGGTCAGGCAGTGGTCGGGGCACGCGCAATTCGCCGCTATCGAGCGTTGGATCGGTGCGCCGTTGTCGCTCGGCGTCGTGCCCAGCTCGGGCTTGTATATCGGCGGTGAGGAGACGGCGGTGATCGCGAGCGTCGAAGGCGGCTTTCCGTTTCCGCGGCGCAAACCGCCTTTCCCCGCCGAGCAGGGCGTGCACGGCGCGCCGACCATCGTCAACAACGTCGAGACGCTGGCCCACGTGCCCGGGATTCTGCGCCACGGCGCGCAGTGGTATCGCGAGCTCGGAGTGGGCAATGCTGCCGGAACCAAGCTCTATTCTCTTTCCGGCGACGTGCTGCGTCCCGGCCTGTACGAACTGCCGATGGGCACGAGCCTCGAGACGCTGGTGTTCCAGCACGGCGGCGGCATGCTGCAGGGCAAGGAGTTCAAGGCGGTCTTCACGGGCGGCCCATCGAACACGCTATTGACCAAGCGCGATCTCGACGTGGCGCTGGACTTCGACTCGGTGCGTCAACGCCGTTCGCGTCTCGGGACGGGCGCGATGATCGTGGTGTCGGAAGGCACGAGCATCGTGCGCAAGGTCGCGGACTACGTGAACTTCTTCGCTCAGGGTTCGTGCGGGCAGTGCCCGCCTTGCAAGGGCGGAACGTTTCAGATGATGCGGCTTCTGAACCGGCTCGACACGGGCCGCGGCGTGCGAGCCGATCTGGATGCACTGGAGAACCTGTGCCGCGTTCTTCCCGGCAGCGGGCGTTGCGGTTTGATCGACGGCGCGGTGACGGTGGTGGAGAGTTCCATCGATCAGTTCCGCGCGGAATACGAAGCGCTGTTGATGGCGTAGGGGCGGGGCGGCCGATATCGCGGCTAGAACGGCCAATACAACGGCGCAATGAACACGACCACCGCCATCGACCACAACACGATCAGCAGGCCGATCTTCCAGTAGTCGCCGAACTCATACGCGCCCGGGCCGTACGTGACGAGGTTGACCGGCGTGCTCATCGGCGTCAAGTGCGCCGCGCCTGCACCGAGCGCGACAGCGACGAGGAACGGCGTCGCCGACACGCCGAGTTCCTGCGCGGTGGCGACCGCGATCGGCACCGTCACGAGCGCCGCAGAGTTGTTCGAGATCACCTGGGTCAGCACCGCGGCCACGCAGAAGAGTCCCGCCAGCACCGCGCGCGGACCGCCCGAGCCGACCGCCTGGATCACGTAATCACCGATCTGATACGCGAGCCCGGTGTTCGACATCGCGGTGGCGAGAGGAATCAACGCACCGACCAGCACGCAGGTATTCCAGTCGATCGTGTACAGCTGGTTCAGTGTGATCACGCGCGTCAATACCATCGCGGTCACGCACATCAGCGTCGCCACCGCGGGCGGTACCGCGTTCGTCGCGAGCAGGATGACCAGCACCGCGAGGATCGCGAGCGCCTCGCGCGCGCCGCGACTCAGCGCGATGGTCTGGCGCCGTACCATCTGCGGAGAATCGACCATCAGTATCTGCGGGTCGGAGAAGTGTTTGTCGAGCGCTTCCCATGTGCCCCTGAACAGCAGATGGTCGCCCGCGAGCAGCGTGGTCGACGGCTCGGGGACGTTGTTGCCGCCGCGCTGTATCGCGAGCACGATCAGATCGCCTTCGTGCGTCGCCATGCCCGGAAACACGGTTTGTCCGATCAGCCCCGAGCGCGGTGGTATCACGACTTCGGCGAGACCCGACGAGCGATCGAACAGCGCATTCGTGACCGCCTGCGCTTCGGCGAGCGGCTCGCGAATCGCGAGATGCAAGTCGTTCGCGAGCCGGGCGATGCCTTGCGCGTCGCCGCGCACCAGCAGGTGATGGCCCTCGCTCGCTTCTTTCTGCGCGAGTTCGGCGCCTTCATCGTCGGTCAGGCCGAGCACGCTGACAGCGGGGTATCGCGACAGATCGATGCTGTCGAGCGTCTTGCCGATCAACGGCGAGCCCGCGCGCACGCGCAGCCGGAACAGGCCGTCCGCGAGCCGGTATTGCTCGACCAGCGTGTGCGCGTGCTGGCTGAAATCGGCCGGCAGCGAATTCGAGTTGCGCCTGGGCAACAACAGCGGGCCGAGTATCAGAATGATCGCAAGGGTGCCGGCGAACAACGGCAGACCCACGATCGACCATTCGAAGAAGCGGATCGGCGCGCCACCGAGCGCATCGGCCGCGCTCGATGCGATCACGTTGACCGGACTGCCGAGCAACGTGAGCTTCGCGCCGGTCAGGCACGCGATCGACACGGGCATCATCAGTTGCGACGGCGCGAGCTGGGTCCGCACGCAGATGATGACCGCGATCGGCAGCATCGCGACGACGGCGCCGTTCATGCCGATCAGCGCAGTGGATACCGCGGACAGGATCAGCAGCGACGCGATCAGTCGCTTGCGGCTGCTGCCCGAGTGGCGAATCAGCCACTGTCCCGCCCATGTGCCGACACCGGTCGTTTCGAGGCCGATGCCGATGCCGAGCAGCGCCGCGATGAACACGATCAGCGGATCGCCGAAGCCGCTCAACGCCTCGCGCATTGTCAGAACGCCGGTCAGATATAGCGCGATCAGCGACATCACCGCAACGACGGCGGCCGGCACCTTGTTCCAGATGAACAGCGCCATCGTCACGGCGAGAACCAGCGAGGTCACGATCATCGGGTTCATCTATTTTTCCCGTCGTATGGAGGCGCGGTGCGCGAGCGCGGCAGCCCCAACTGCCGGCCGTTTGCGGGAGCCGATATCAGTCCTCCTCAGTACCCGAGCGCGGCGCCGTCGCCGCGCGGATCGGCGCCCCCTTCGTAAAAGCCTTGTTGCCGATCCACAGCGATCGCGTGCGCGTGCCCCATGTTGTCGTTCCAGTCGGTGACCATCTGCACCGGCTGGCCGCGGCGCTTCAATTCGCGCACGACCTCGTCGGAGATGCGCCCCTCGAGCGACATGTTGCGCGACTTGGTACCCCACGTGCGGCCCATCAGCCAGCGCGGCGCCTCGATCGCCTGCTGCACGTCGTAGCCGAAGTCGACGATGCGGGTGACCAGCGCGGCCTGGGTTTGCGGCTGACCTTCGCCGCCCATCGAGCCGAACGCGAGGCAAGGCTTGCCGTCGCGGGTCATCAGTGCCGGAATCAGCGTGTGGAAAGTGCGCTTGCCAGGTTGCAGGCAGTTCGGGTGATGCTCGTCGAGCGAAAAGAACGCGCCGCGGTTCTGCATGATGATGCCGGTGTCCCCGCCGAGCACGCCGCTGCCGAAGTCGTGATAGATGGACTGGATCAGCGACACCACCATGCCGTCCTTGTCGGCCGCGCAGAAGTAGCAGGTGTCGCCGTCCGGCGCGCGGCGGTCGTGCGGATACTGATAGGCGATGCCGGGCGGGACCGTCGAGATGTCGAGCGCGCGTTCGGGGTCGAGCAGCTTGCGGCGTTCGTCGCAGTAGGCCTTCGTGATCAGCTGGTCGACCGGAATCGTGACGAAGCGCGGGTCCGTCAACCACTCTTCGCGATCGGCGAACGCGATCTTCACCGCTTCGGCGAGGTGGTGGTAGTAGTCCGCGGTGCCTTCGCCCCACGCGGTCACGTCGTAGCCTTCGATCAGGTTCAGAATCTGCAAGGGCGTAAAGCCCTGGGTGTTCGGCGGTAGCTCGTAGACCGTATGACCGCGATACGTCGTGCTGATCGGCGTGACCCATTCCGCGCGGTACGCGGCGAAGTCGACCGGTTGCAGCGGCGAGCCGGCGGCACCGACGCCGGCACAGATGCGCGCCGCGAGATCGCCTTCGTAGAAGCCGGCGCGCGGGCCCTGATCGGCGAGTTGCTGCAACGACTGCGACAGCGCGGTTTGCACGAGCTTCTCGCCGTCGGCGGGCACGCGGCCGCCCGGCATGAAGATCGCAGCCGTTTCCGGGTAGCGCGTGAGGATCGGCACGTCCTGCACGGTCCAGTCCGCGAGCGAGCGAGAGACCGGCACGCCGTCGCGCGCATAGCCGATTGCCGCCGCAAACAGGTCCGCCCAGTTCAGGCGCCCGAAGCGCTCGTGAGCGAGACGCCAGCCGTCGATCGCGCCCGGCACGGTCAGCACCGCCTGCGGGCCGCGCGCCGCGATTTCGTTGTCGATGGCGATGCCGCGATAGTGGGCGAGCGTCGCGCCTTGCGCCGCCGGTCCGCTCGCATTGATCGCGTGAATCTGTTCGCTGTTGCCGTCGGCGATCAGCCAGAAGCCGTCGCCGCCGAGCCCGGCCATGTGCGGATAGGCGACGCACAGCACCGCGTTCGCGGCGATCGCGGCATCGACCGCGGTTCCACCGCGTTGCAGCATCTCGACACCGGCCTGACTGGCCAGATAGTGCGGCGTGGCGACCATGCCATGCGGTGCGCGCGTGGGTGGGCGACCGGTACGAGGCCCATTAGGATGACTCATGGTGAAAAGCTCCCCTGAGGATGACCCGCCGCAATGGCCCCGGCGCCCGATGCCTGCCGGGAGTGTGCGACGGCGAAGCAACTGCGGCGAAGGAACGGGCGCGCCGCTTCGATCAGGAAGCCCGATCGTCGAATTCGACGCCCGCGTCCCTGATCTTGTCGTTCGAGTGATCCATGAACCGCGTGATGATCGGCAACGCTCCGCCGGCGATCACGCAGAGCAGCCCCAGCCCCAACAGCAGCATGTTGCCGGTGACCGAGCCCCTGCTGGTGAGCGGAAAACCCGCGAACATCAGAAGCAGCGCCAGGGTTTCCGCAACGAGCTTGTCCATACGAGTCACCTCACGCGAATATCACGAGGAGGATCGTGCCGATGCCGGTCAGGATGGCGACGATGACCGTCCACGGAAGGGCCAGCTTCATCACCGCGCCCTCCTGTCCCTTGATGCCGCTGATGCTGGTGCCCAGCACGATATTGGCCGGGCCGATCGCGTTGCCATACGCGCTGCCGGCCGCCTGCGCGGCGATGATCGCTTCGGTCGGCAGCGAATGCAGTTGCGCGACATCGCTCTGCAGGCCGCCGAACAGTACGTTCGACGCGGTGCTGCTCGACGTCATGAACGCGCCCAACGCGCCGATCACGCTCGCGATGCCCGCATAGACGAGCGGCGGCGACACATCGGCGATACCGTGCGCGAGCACCTGGGTCTGGCCGCTATGGTCGAGCACCCGGCTCGTCACGAGGAAAGCGATGACCGGCAGCGATGCGGGCACGCCGTCGACGATCAGCGAGCGCCCCAGATTCTCGCCGCCATGCCGCGATTGCCACGCGCCGTAGAAGCCGTTCACGCGGTACACGATCCACACGACGATCGCGGAGATCAGCAGCATCGTCCCCGGGTGGGTGAACGGCGAGAACGGCGCGTAACGCTCGACGGCCGCGTTTCGCACGCCAAAGCCCGTGGTCACTTCGGGGAACGGCAGGCCGATGCGGAATTGCCGCATCGCATCGTTCAATGGGCCAATCAGCAGAATGCCCAAGGTAACGACCGTGAGCACGACATACGGCAGGAATGCCATGCCGAGACTCATCACCGGCTCTTCGGTTTCGGTCTGCATGCCGACGGCGGCCGGGTCCATCGCCGGACGATCCGGGACTTCGGCCGCGGGAACCGGCTCCCTGAACCGACGCCAGCGCGAAAGCGGATACAGGGCGACCATCGCGACGGTTGCGGCGAGGAACGTCGACAGTTCAGGGCTCAGGAACGCGAAGATCAACTGGCCGAAGCCGAGGATCGTGCCGAGGATCAGGACCAGCGGCCATCCGTGACGCACCGCGGCCCAGCGGCCGTATAGCCACACGATCAGCAGGCCACCGAAGTACGTCGGAATAAGCAGCAGCACACACGATTCGAAAGCGGCGCGTCCCACGTCCTGAATGTCGGCCACCTGCAACGTCGCGAGCCAGCCGACGCCGAGGGTGCCGAAGAAGCGCGCCCATGCGTGCGCGATGATCGAGATGGCGGCGGCATGGACCGGTCTTACACCGATCGCGAGCAAAAGCGGTGCGACGACTGCAATTGGCGCGCCGAAACCCGCAATGCCTTGAAGAAAAGACGAAAATACCCAGCCGAGGCCGAGAACGACGAATAAATCATTGCGGCTGAAACGGGAAATGCCGTGTCGAAGTGCGTCGTAGCCGCCGG
This sequence comes from Paraburkholderia sp. BR14320, assembly GCF_040948665.1. Classification (NCBI taxonomy): domain Bacteria; kingdom Pseudomonadati; phylum Pseudomonadota; class Betaproteobacteria; order Burkholderiales; family Burkholderiaceae; genus Paraburkholderia; species Paraburkholderia sp. BR14320. Next base: position 36,864 of record NZ_JBFPKG010000032.1, on the reverse strand, counting down.
CCTGTTTGGTGATCTGATAGAGCAGAAGCGCCGGCCACATTACATAGAGAATGAATATGGCATCCCATACGCCTTTGCCACTGGCGACAGCCAAAGTCGTGATCGGGGTGCGGAATGCTAATACGGCAATCAGGCCGGCAACGAACATCGCGCCAGGGCCTGCCTCGGGCGCCCGCCAACGCAGCGGAACGAGAAAGACAAGCAAGGCGATGATGGAAAGTGTTGCCAGAATCCAGTGAATTAGATCGACCGGAAGGGTGATTTCATTCATCGTTGTCCCTCTCGCAGTTGATACGCCTCGAATGCTGTGAGGGGGCACTATTCTGTATGGCCCGAACTAATAATAGTTCGTTTTCTTAATGCCGCAAGTTGACTGCGAAAGCGCGGACTTATTGCACTGCGGAATTCATTGTTGGTTTATTGCGGCGGAATTTCGTCGGCGAAGGCGATGCACCGGATTTGAATAAACGATAATTAACGTTTTTAAATCGTCGTGGCGGATGCGATCCTGTCGGGGTTCAATCGTCGACGAAATAATGACCGATGAAGAAACAGCCGCCCGCCAGCGCAGCGCCCAGCGCCGCGACCGTATAGGCAAGCCTGACACCGTGCCCCAAGCTATCGAACCATTGATGCAACTGCGCCATCAGCACTGCCGCGTTGCCGCCGATTTGCTGTAGCTCGATCTGATAGCGCGGATCGACGATGCCGTACATTGCGACCGCGCTATCGGGCGGCGGCACGCTGACGTAGATCAGCACCGCGGCGATCAGGCTGACGACCAGGATCGCCGCACCGCAGAGATAGAGCCGCTTTTGCAGCGGCGAGCGTTGGGTGGAGGAAGGTGCGTCGTGATTGTTGCCGTTCATCGTTGCGTGGGTGGGTGCGCTAGCAGCCGTCGTGGAGGGAGCCGAGCCGCCAGTATCGCAGAGCGTGGACCGGGGGCGGCCGCGCGCGCCCGGGCCACGCTAGTTCTTTGACGTCAGCAGCTTGATCCCGGCAATCCCGAACATCACCGCGAGCGAGCCATCGAGCCAGCGCCGGATCGCCGCATAAACGCGCCGCGCGGATGCCGTCGAAAACAGCATTGCGTAGCTGCTGAACACCGTCGCGCCGATCGCCATGCAGCCCAGCACGACCGGCATCACGTGCGCGGCGCCGTGTACCGGCGACATCGCGAGCGACACGATCGACAGCCACACCAGCACCGCTTTCGGATTCGTCAGGTGCAGCAAAAGGCCACGCAGATAGAGCCGCCCGAGCGGTTCGTCGACGCGCGCCGCGCTCGCGGCCGGCTTGCCGGCGCTCCACGCCGAGCGCGCGGACTTGAAGCCGAGCCACAGCAGATACAGCCCGCCCGCGATCCGGATCGCCACGAGGCATTCCGAGTAGGTGGCGAGCACCGCCGACAGCCCGAGCGACGCGAGCAGCGCCCATGAGAACGAGCCCGACACGACGCCGAGCGCGAACACCAGCGCCGCGCGCCGGCCCGCGCTCATCGCGAGCGACATGATCGCGAGATTGCTCGGGCCAGGGCTCGCGGTGCCGACGAAATAGGCGCTGTAGGCGATCAGGACATCGGCGGTGAGCACAGGGCTAGCGATCATGGCGGGCAAATGTAGGGGCGGGGCGGGTGTTCGGCAATGCCATGCAACGCGCCACACGGCCGGTTGAATGAAGCAACGATTCTGAGCGCCGTCGCGCGCCGCTCACAGATACAGTTGCGCGTACGTGTGGCAGCACACTCGCTTCGCAGCCGAATCGAGCCCGCATCGAACGCGGCGCGCCAAACGCTCAACCGTGCGCCGCGCTCGCAATACACTCCGCCAACGCATCGGCGACCACCGGCCGGCTATGCCGCGGCCGCAGCACGAGCCCGATCTCACGCTCGAAGGTCGCATCGCCGAGTTCGAGCGCCACCACGCTCGCCGGCCATTTGCCGAGCCCGGCCGTATTCGGAATCAGCGCGACACCCATGCCGCGCGCGACCAGTTGCACGATCGCCTGCAACTCGTCGAGCTCGACCGCATCGCGAACGCCGAGGCGCGCGCGCCGCAGAAAACGATCGACGAGCCGCCCGCCGAACGACGCGCGGTCGTAGCGGATGAACGGCTCGCTGCGCAGCAGTTCGCGCCACGAGCGGCCGCCGCGCGCGAGCTTTTTCGGCGCGAGCAGCACGAACGGTTCGGCGACCAGCGTGCGCCATTCGAGCTCCGACGGCAGCGCGAACGGCGGCTTGATGATGACGGCAAGATCGAGCTCGCCCGCGTCGACCTGGCCGAGCAGCGCCAGCGACACGCCAGGCACCACGCGAATCCGCCAGCCGGGACGGTCGTCGCGAAAGCGCGCGAGCGCGTCGGCCAGCAGCGATACCTGCGCGGACGCGATCGCGCCGACCCGCAGCATGCCGCTTTCGGCGGCGCCGCCGCTGCGCTCGGAGAGCCGCGCGTAGAGCGTCATCATTTCCTCGGCGAGCGCGAGCGTTTCGCGGCCCGCCTCGTTGAGCGTCGCCGAGCGGCCGGTGCGGTCGAACAGCGGGAAGCCGAGTTCCTGCTCGAGCCGCTGCATCTGCGCGCTGACCGCCGATTGTGTGAGCCCGATGCGCGCGCCCGCGCCGGAAAACGTGCCGTACTGGCTGACGGCGATGAAGGTCTTCAACTCGCTGAGCATGATCGATCAATCGATTTTAGTGATGGTCAGGTCAAATATATATCGTTTCTCAACATTTTTATTCATGGTTAAACTTTGGCTTATTCTGTGCCGATTGCCAGCCGTGCGAGTCGCGCCAGTCGTCACCCATCCTCACACCCACCTAGCGAGTCTTCCTATCATGAGCGTTGCCGAAACCGCTTTGCCGCCGTTCCATCTGGCGTTTCCTGTTCATAGCCTTGCCGCCGCGCGCGAGTTTTACGGCGAATTGCTCGGCTGCCCGGAAGGGCGCAGTTCGGACGCATGGGTCGATTTCAATTTCTACGGTCATCAGATCGTCGCGCATCTGGCGCCCGACGAAGTCGGTCACCGTCATACCAGCGCGGTCGATGGCGACGCGGTGCCGGTGCGCCACTTCGGCGCGGTACTGTCGATGGAGCAATGGCAGGCCGCCGCGGACAAACTGCAGAAGGCCGGCATCGAATTCATCATCGAGCCGCACGTGCGCTTCAAGGGCGAGGTCGGCGAGCAGGCAACGATGTTCTTCCTCGATCCGTCGGGCAATGCGCTCGAGTTCAAGGCGTTCGCCGATATGTCGTCACTGTTCGCCAAATAGGCGTCGCGGGCGTTGACGCCGGCACACGGATAGCTGCATATGAGAAGGCCGGTCGACCATTCAGGTTGACCGGCCTTTTTCGTTGAAGGGGAATGGCCGCGCGAAGCAAAATCGACCCGTGTCGCGAATAGAACTGAAAGCATGTTTCACAATATTTCGAACCAAAGCCGTGCCGCGAATCAGCAAACGTTCCATTAACTGGGCGTAAATTTATTCAACAAACGTTTGCGCCTCGCCTAATTCGCTGCAAATCTGGCGATTGCTTTGCGCCTTCAAAAATGGCGCATTTGCTTTCAACAAGCTTCCTGACAATTTCGCCATTCTCGCGCCATGCAGGCGTTGGTGCTACCGATCTAGCATAAGCGGAGATTCAATCCCTCCCTCCACCCGCATTTTCTCTGGCCCGTTTCAATGTGGATCGTCAACGTAGCGCTTAAGCGGCCATACACGTTCATCGTGATGGCGATTCTGATCGTGCTGGCGACGCCCTTCGTGCTGTTCACCACGCCCGTCGACGTGCTGCCGGAAATCAACATACCGGTCGTCAGCATCATCTGGACGTACACCGGGCTGTCGGCCGAGGACATGGCCACCCGCATCACGTCGGTCAACGAGCGCAGTCTGACCACGACGGTCAACGACATCGAACATATCGAATCGCAGTCGCTGCCTGGCATCGCGATCCTGAAGGTGTTTCTGCAGCCGAACGCGAACATCCAGACGGCCATCGCGCAGACGGTCGCCGTCGAGCAGGCGCAGTTGAAGCAGATGCCGCCGGGCGCCACCGCGCCGCTCGTCATCAGTTACTCGGCTTCGAGTATTCCGGTGATCCAGCTCGGTCTGTCGAGTCCGAAGCTCTCCGAGCAGGACCTGAACGACACCGCGCTGAACTTCCTGCGTCCGCAACTCGTGACGATTCCAGGCGCTGCCGTGCCGTACCCGTATGGCGGCAAATCGCGGCTGATCTCGGTCGACCTCGATACGCGCGCGATGCTGGCCAAGGGCCTGACGCCGGCCGATGTGGTCAACGCGTTCAACGCGCAAAACCTGATTCTGCCCACCGGCACGGCCAAGATCGGGCCGAAGGAATACACGATCGACATGAACGGTTCGCCGCCGACGCTGGAAGGCCTCAACGATATTCCGGTGCGCACCGTCAACGGCGCGACGACCTATCTGCGTGAAGTCGCGCATGTGCGCGACGGCTTCTCGCCGCAGACCAACATCGTGCGGCAGAACGGCCATCGCGGCGTGCTGATGTCGGTGCTGAAGAACGGCAACGCGTCGACGCTGTCGATCGTCGATACGTTGAAAGGCCTGTTGCCAGCCGCGCGCGCCGCGCTGCCGCCGGATCTGCAGATCACCGCGCTGTTCGACCAGTCGGTGTTCGTGAAGGCGGCGGTGCAGGGCGTGGTGCGCGAGGCGCTGGTGGCCGCCGCGCTGACCGCCGCGATGATCCTGCTGTTCCTCGGCAACTGGCGCAGCACCTGCATCATCGCGATCTCGATTCCGCTGTCCATCCTGTCGTCGCTGATCGTGCTGCACGCGCTCGGGCAGACCATCAACATCATGACGCTGGGCGGTCTCGCGCTCGCGGTCGGGATCCTGGTGGACGACGCGACCGTGACGATCGAGAACATCGAGCGGCACCTGCACATGGGCACCAATCTGCACGACGCGATTCTCGACGGCGCCGGCGAAATCGCGGTGCCGGCGCTGGTGTCGACGCTGTGTATCTGCATCGTGTTCGTGCCGATGTTCTTCCTGACCGGCGTCGCGCGCTATCTGTTCGTGCCGCTCGCGGAAGCGGTGGTATTCGCGATGCTCGCGTCGTACATCCTGTCGCGTACGCTCGTGCCGACGCTCGCGATGCTGCTGATGGGCCACGCGCATAAGCCGAAGGCGGGCGCGAAACCGAATCCGTTCATGCGTCTGTATCACCGCTTCGACGCCGGCTTCGAGCGCATGCGCGCGGCTTACATCATGATCCTGAGCAGCCTGCTCGTGCGCCGCAAGGTGTTCGGCACGCTGTTCCTCGGTTTCTGCGTGCTGTCGATGGGCCTGTTTTTTGCGCTCGGCGAAGACTTCTTCCCGAGCGTCGACGCGGGCGACATCCGTCTGCACATGCGCGCGCCGACCGGCACGCGGATCGAGGAAACCGCGCGGCTCGCCGACGAGGTCGAGAAGGTGATCCGCGAAGTCGTGCCGCAGAGGGAACTGGGCACGATTCTCGACAACCTCGGTCTGCCGTATAGCGGCATCAACCTGTCGTACAGCAATGCGGGCACGATGGGCACGCTCGACGGTGAGATCCAGATCGCGTTGAACGAAGGCCACAAGCCGTCGCAGATCTACATGGACAAGCTGCGCACGATCCTGCCGCAGCGTTTCCCGGGCGTCGAGTTCTTCTTTCAGCCCGCCGATATCGTCACGCAGATCCTGAACTTCGGCCTGCCCGCCGCGGTGGACGTGCAGATCGCCGGCGCGAATCAGCAGGGCAACCTCGAGGTCGCGCGCAAATTGCTGAAGCAGGTGCGGCTGATTCCCGGCACCGTCGACACGCACATCCAGCAGAAGCTCGACGAACCGGTACTCGGTCTGCAGATGGACCGCACCCGCCTGCAACAACTGAACCTGACCGCAAACGACGTCGCGCAGAACGTGCTCGTTTCGCTGTCGGGCAGCTCGCAGACGTCGCCGGGCTTCTGGGTCAACAACAGGAACGGCGTCGAATACAGGGTTCAGGTGCAGACGCCGCAGTACCAGGTGTCGTCGATCGACGAACTGTTGCGCACCCCGGTGTCGGCCACGATGAACGGCCCGACGCAACTGCTCGGCAACCTCGTGCAGGTATCGCCGAAGAGCCAGTTCGCTGAGGTCTCGCACTACAACATCCGGCCGGTGATCGATCTGTATGTGAGCGTTGAAAAGCGCGATCTCGGCAGCGTCGCGAATCAGGTCGACAGGATCGTCAACGAGGTGCGCGGTACCTTGCCGCGCGGCAGCACGATCACCGTGCGCGGCCAGGTACAGACGATGCGCAGTTCGTTCTTTGGGCTCGGCATCGGCGTCGCGATGGCGATCGTGCTCGTGTATCTGCTGATCGTGGTGAACTTCCAGTCGTGGGTCGATCCGCTGATCATCGTCAGCGCGTTGCCGGCGGCGCTCGCGGGCATCATGTGGATGCTGTTCCTGACCGGCACCCATCTGAGCGTGCCGGCGTTGACCGGCGCGATCATGACGATGGGCGTCGCGACCGCGAACAGTATTCTGATGGTCGCGTTCGCGCGCCAGCGGCTTTCGGCCGGCGCGCCGCCGCTCACGGCCGCGCTCGAAGCCGGCGCGAGCCGGATCCGTCCGGTGCTGATGACCGCATTCGCGATGATCATCGGCATGATTCCGATGGCGCTCGGTCTCGGCGAAGGCGCCGAGCAGAATGCGCCGCTCGGCCGCGCGGTGATCGGCGGCTTGCTGTTCGCGACCGTGTCGACGCTGTTTTTCGTGCCGCTCGTGTTCGCGGGAATTCACTCGTGGCTCGCGCGCCGCCATCGCAACGGCGGCGGCGATGACGGTGGAAATGGCGGCGGCAACGGCGGCAATGGCGGTGGAACAGGCGGTGATCGCGGCCGAAGCAGCGGCCATAGCGACAGCCCCGCGCCTGAACACAGCAGTGCGGCGACGCCCGCGTAAAAGTTAAACGATGGTTGACTGAGATGACCGAAAAAACTCATGCATCGCTAGGGATCCCCACGCGGGAAACCGAACAAGGGGAGCACCTGCTGCCGCCGCGCCATCGCGAATGGCGGCACGCGAAGGTCGCGATCCTGATCGTGTTCGTACTGCTCGCGATAGGCACGCTGCGCACCGTGATCGCGAACGTGATGCAAAACCGCGAAGTCACGGCGACCGCGCAGCAGAACGCCACGCAGTACGTGAACGTCGTCACGCCGAAGCAGACCGACGGCGGCGGCAACACGCTGCTGCCGGGCACGTTGCGCGGCTATGTCGAGTCGCCGATCTATGCGCGCGCGACCGGTTATCTGCTGCACTGGTACGTCGATATCGGCGCGCGCGTGAAGCAGGGGCAATTGCTCGCCGAGCTCGATACGCCGGAAATCGACCAGGAACTCGCGCAGGCTCTGGCGCAGCGTCAGCAGATCAATTCGAGCCTCGCGCTCGCGAAGAGCTCGCTGGAGCGCTGGCAGCAGTTGCGTCAGCGCGATGCGGTCTCGCAACAGGAACTCGACGAACGGCAAAGCACCTACACGCAGGACCTCGCGAATCTCGCCGCGGCCGATGCGAACGTCAAGCGTCTGCAGCAGCTCGAATCGTTCAAGCGGATCGTCGCGCCGTTTGCCGGCGTGGTCACGCAGCGCAACGTCGACGTCGGCGATCTGATCGACGCGGGCAGCGGCACGAGCCGGGCGCTGTTCGCGCTCGCGCAGTCGGACCCGTTGCGCGTCTATGTGCAGTTGCCGCAGGCCTACGCGCAGAACGTCTCGGTCGGGCAGAAGGTCGTGGTCACGCAGGCCGAGCTGCCGGGCCAGCAGTTCAACGGCACGATCACGCATATCTCCGGTGCGATCGACGTGCCCACGCGTTCGCTGCAGATCGAAGTGACGCTGCCGAATCCCGACGCGAGGCTGCGCCCCGGCGCCTACGTGCAGGTCGAGGTGCCGGCCGCCGCGCACGAACGCCTGACGGTACCGGGCAACGCGTTGCTGTTTCGCGCGGAGGGTCCGCGTCTCGCGGTCGTCGATGCGAAGGGCAACGTGAGCCTGCACAAGGTCGTGATCGCCGTGGACCTCGGACAGCAGCTCGAAATCGAAAGCGGTATCTCGCCGACCGATCGCATCATCATCAATCCGAGCGACTCGATCGCCGACGGCGATCACGTTCAGGTGCAGCCGCTGCCGAAGAACGGCAAGGAGGCGTCGTGATGTTCGCGGCTTCCCGCCGGGCGCGCCCACGTGGCACCGCGTTCACCGCGCTGAGCGCTTGCGCCGGCGCGGCATTGCTCGCCGCCTGCACGGTGGGTCCCGACTATCAGCGTCCGCAGGCCGAGGTGCCGCCCGAATGGCGCACCGATTCGTTCTGGCGCGTCGCCGCGCCGTCGCATGCGCCGATTGCGCCGGACTGGTGGACGGGCTTCGCCGACCCGACGCTCGCGACGCTCGAAACCCAGGCGCTGGCGCAGAACCAGACGCTCGCCGCGGCGAGCGCGCACTACGAGCAGGCCAAGGCGACACTCGCGAACACCAGCGCGCAGCGCGTGCCGGAAGTCGATTTCTCGGCCCAGGCCTCGCGCTTTCGCATTTCGCACGACCGGCCGCTGACCAACTACGCGACACCGACTCAATCGACGGTACAGAACAACATCCAGCTCGGACCGACGCTCAGCTACGACACCGACCTGTTCGGCCGCATCCGTCGTGAGGTGGAGGGCGCGCAGGCGTCGGCCGAACAATCGGCGGACGATCTCGCGAACGCACGCCTCGTGCTGACGACCGATCTCGCCACCGACTACTTCTCGCTGCGTGAGCTCGACAACGAGATCGACGTGCTGAACCAGTCGGTGAAGCTGCAGCAGAAGGCGCTCGATTACGTGAACACCGAGCACGACCTCGGTTCGGTCTCGGGCCTCGACGTGCTGCAGCAGAAATCGCAGCTCGATGCGACGCGCGTGCAGGCGCAACTGCTGCTGAATCAGCGCGCGCAATTCGAGCATGCGATCGCCGCGCTGGTCGGCGTGCCGGCGCCGCAGTTTTCGATCGAGCCGAAGGTGCTCGACATCAAGCCGCCGACGGTGCCGCTCGGTGTGCCGAGCGACGTGCTGCAGCGGCGGCCCGACGTCGCGTCGGCGGAACGCGCGATGGCGGCCGCCAACGCGCAGATCGGCGTGGCCAAGGCCGCGTTCTTCCCGAGTTTGACGCTGACGCCGGGCATCGGCTGGGAGAGCACCGAGTTCGCCAATCTGCTGAGCGCGCCGACGCTGATGTGGACGCTCGGCGCGGCGGTCGGCCAGGTGATCTTCGACGGCGGGCGGCGCGCGGCCAACGTCAAGTTCGCGAGCGAGGGCTACAAGGCGACCGAGGCGAATTATCGGCAGACGGTACTGAGCGCGTTCCAGCAGGTGCAGGACGGCATCACCGGACTGTCGGTGCTCGATGGCGCGGCGAAGCAGTCGCGTGAGGCGGTCGAGGATGCGCAGCGGCTGCTGTCGCTCGCGAACGATCGCTATTCGGGCGGGCTCGTCGCGTATCTGAACGTGATCGACGCGCAGGAGTCGCTGCTGACGAGCGAGCGCACGGATGTGCAGATTCACGGGCAGCAGTTGACGCTGTCGGTGGCGCTGGTGAAGGCGCTGGGCGGCGGTTGGGATGGCGGCGCGCAAGGCAGTGCGATGGCCGCGAACGAGGCACATGCAACCGACGCTGCGGCGATGCCGCAGCAAGCGCCTGCCGGCGACGCGCAGCAGAAAGACATGCCGGCTCCGGCACGCTGAATCGCCGCGGCCGTGCTTCCATGCCGACGCAGTGGGGTCGGCGCGAAGAATCGAGGGCGTTCGTATAATGCAAGGTTGACAGCCATTAGTGGCGAGGACGCGAATGAAATTGCTGATTGTTGAAGACGAGCACAAGGTAGTGGACTACCTGCGCTCCGGTTTGACAGAGCAGGGCTGGGTCGTCGACGTCGCGCTCGACGGCGAGGAGGGCACGCATCTGGCCACCGAATTCGATTACGACGTGATCGTCCTCGACGTGATGCTGCCCAAGCGCGACGGCTTCAGCGTGCTGAAGGCGCTGCGCATGCGCAAGTCGACGCCGGTCATCATGCTGACCGCGCGCGACCACGTGAACGATCGCGTGCGCGGCCTGCGCGAAGGCGCCGACGACTACCTGACCAAACCGTTCTCGTTCCTCGAACTCGTCGAGCGCCTGCATGCGCTTGCGCGCCGCACGCGTTCGCAGGAGTCCACGCTGATTTCGGTCGGCGATCTGTTCGTCGATCTGATCGGCCGCCGCGCGACCCGCGACGGCGTGCGCCTCGACCTGACCGCGAAAGAGTTTCAACTGCTCAGCGTGCTCGCGCGCCGCCAGGGCGACATTCTGTCGAAGACCGCGATCACCGAGCTCGTATGGGACGTCAATTTCGACAGCCACACGAACGTCGTCGAAACCGCGATCAAGCGGCTGCGCGCGAAACTCGACGGCCCGTTCCCGTCGAAGCTGCTGCACACGGTGCGTGGCATGGGCTACGTGCTCGAAGTGCGCGAAGAGGCCGAGTCATCATGAACCGCTCGATTGCCCGCCGCCTTGCGTCGATGTTCGCGCTGGTGGCGCTGTTCGTTTTTACGCTCGTCGGCAGCGGGCTCTTTCTGGTGCTGCGCTCGCAGCTCGAACATCATCTGCGCGAGTCGCTCGACGATCGCACGCAGATCGCGCGCATCATCGTCTCTCACGCGGTGACGCCGGAAAAATGGCGGATGGCCCGCGAAAAACTCGCCGACATGACGCCGCACGACAGCAGCACCATGTACTCGGTGACGAGCGCGGAGCCGAACTTCCACTTCGGCACCCCGGTGCAGGGGGCCGTCAGGAAGAGCTGGCCCGGCGGCTACGCGCGCATCGCGCCAGAGGGCGGCGGCCCCGACATGCTGACCTCGACGGTGATCCTGCCCGCCAATGGCGCGCGGCCTGCGGTGCAGTTGCAGGTCGCGGCGAGCTATTCGCCGAACCTGCGCACGATGCGCGTGTTCGGCTCGGCACTCGCGGCGCTGTCGGCGCTCGGCAGTCTCGCGGTGCTGCTGCTCAGCTACTCGGTTACGCGCATCGGCCTCGCGCCGCTCACGCGTCTGACGCGCGACGCATCCGCGGTCAGCCCGAACAACCGCTCGCAGCGGCTCAATACCGCGTCCTTGCCGCTCGAACTGAACGATCTCGCCAACTCGTTCAACGGCGCGCTCGAACGGCTCGACGGCGCCTACGGCCGCCTCGAATCGTTCAACGCGGACGTCGCGCACGAACTGCGCACGCCGGTGACGATCCTGATCGGCCAGACGGAGGTCGCGCTGACGCGCAACCGCTCGGTCGACGATCTGCGTCACACGCTGCAATCGAACCTCGAAGAATTCGAGCGGATGCGCGCGATCATCAACGACATGCTGTTCCTCGCGCGCGCCGACCAGGGCGAACGCGCGACCGGCCTGATCGAGGTGTCGCTCGCGGCGGAAGTCGCGCATACGCTGGAGTTTCTGGAGATTCCGCTCGAAGAGGCGCGCGTGCATGCGAAGTTGCAGGGCGATGCGTACGCGCGCGTGAACCGCTCGCTATTCGGCCGCGCGTGCGCGAACCTGCTGATGAACGCGATCCAGCACTGCGAGCCGGGCGCGACGATCAGCGTGACGATCGCGCGCGGCGAAGGTGCGATGCGCGACCAGGTGCGCGTCGTCGTGGCGAATCCGGGGCAGCCGATCGCGCCGGACGTCCTCGAACATCTGTTCGACCGTTTTTATCGCGCGGAAGTCTCGCGCACCAATAGCCGTGAAAACCACGGCCTCGGACTCGCGATCGTTAAGGCGATCGCCGAGATGCATCGTGGCACCGTATCCGCGCACAGCGCGAACGGCATCAACACGTTCTCGTTTTCGGTGGCGGCGTCTGTGATCTCCACGTCCGGCGATATACCGGCCGCGCGTGCGAACGCGAGCGCGAATGCCAATACCAATGCGGCCGGCGTCGCCGCCGATACCGCCTACTCGTCGCTCGCGAAAGGCAAGTCGGCCTGAACCGGCAGGCGCGGCTTCAGCGCCTGTTCGCTGGCCGAGCTCAGCGTGCTGATGCGCACGCCCAATAGCCGCAGCTTGCGGTTCAACTGCACGCGTCGCAAACATTCGGTCGCGGCGCGGCGGATTTCGGTTGCGTCGGCGGTCGGTTCGTCGAGCGTCAGGTCGCGCGTGACGGTGCGGAAATCGTCGTAACGCAGCTTGATGCCGATCGTGCGGCCCACGTAGCCCTTGCGCACCAGATCGTCGGCGACCCGCACGCACAGCCCCGTAAACGCGCTGGATAACGCCGGCCGATCGTGACGCGGATGCAGATCGCGCTCGAACGTGGTCTCGCGGCTGATCGACTTCGGCTCCGATTCGACCACCACCGGCCGCTCGTCGTGACCCTGCGCGACTTCCATCAGCCACGCGGAATAGCTGCGCCCGAAATTGTCCTGCAACAGCCCGGCGTCGGCGGCGGCCAGATCGCCGACCGTCGCGAGGCCGAGCGCGGTCAGCTTCTCCGCCGCCTTCGGGCCGATGCCGTTGACCTTGCGCACCGGCAGCGGCCACACGCGCAGCGGAATGTCGGCCGGCGTGAGGATCGTCAGGCCGTCGGGCTTGTCGAGTTCGGAGCCGATCTTCGCGAGCAGCTTGTTCGGCGCGACGCAGATCGAACACGTGAGACCGGTGGCCTGATGAACGGCCTCCTTGATGCGCCGCCCGATGTCGGCCGCTTCGCCCGGCAGCTCGGTCAGGTCGATATAGATCTCGTCGATGCCGCGATCCTCGATGCGGTCCGTGAACGTCCGGACGGCCGCCTTGAAGAGGCGCGAGTAGTGGCGATACGAATCGAAGTCGGTCGGCAGCAGGATCGCGTCGGGCGCGAGCGCTGCGGCCTTCATCATGCCCATCGCCGAAAACACGCCGAGCGCGCGCGCCTCGTACGTCGAGGTGGTGACGACGCCGCGGCCCGCGTAATCGCGCAGCTTCGCGAAGCGCTTGCTGCCGTCTTCGAGCAGTTGCGGCGCGCTGTTGCGGCCGCCGCCGATCACCACCGCCCGGCCGCGCAGTTCCGGATAGCGCAGCAGTTCGACGGACGCGTAAAACGCGTCCATATCGAGGTGCGCGATGCGGCGGGATGGCGAATTCATGGGAATCGAAGCGGGCGATGGTAATGAACGAAAGCGGTGACGGCGCGCGTCGCGACGCCGCCAGGCCGTAATGGTACCTTGCCGGGCGCGCCACGGGTCGGGCTCGCCGCGGCTGGCCGCATGCGTGGCATTCAACGCAATGTTGAAAAAGCGGCTCCAGTAACTATTCTTCACACTGAAATCCGCAGGTTGCGTGGCGGGTCCACGCGGGTCCGCGACCGCTGCAGCCGATTTCGCCGCGACCGTTCACCACCGGGCTCGACAGATGATCAAGCGCATGTCGCTGATTTCGGCGTATATCGCACTCGGCTGCGCCGCAACGGTGCTGCCGGTCCTGATCAGCATCTATATCGCGAACGAAGACGTCGGCCGCCGCGAGCAGAGAGACTTGAACCTTTACGCGGAAAAGGCCGTGATGCGCACGGAACTGGTCACGTATCAGGGCTTTGCCGCGATCGCGGACCTGCAGGCCGAGCACGCCGAGCCGTGCTCGCCGGAATATCTGAGACGGGCTGCCCACGTGATCTTCAACTACCGCTACGTGCGGGACGCGGGCGCGTACGGCGACGGGCGCTATCTTTGCTCGCCGCTATTGGGCGACGTTCGCGCGCAGGATGTCGAACTGCCGCCGCCGCGCTGGCGCAGCAACGACGGCTACCTGATCTGGTTTCAGCAAAAGAATCCGCTCAGCGACTTGCGCGAGGATATCCAGATCGGGCGCAACGGCGAGTACGTGTCGATCGATCCGCAGTCATATGTCGATGTGATGGACCCAGCGGGACGGCCAATCGCTACGATCAACACGGAGATAAATTCGATCGTTGCACTGTCGACCGGCGCGGACGCCGACGAGATGCTGCATGCATGGAAGCAGGCGGGGCGCGTCGATAGCGATGAATGGAACTACGCGGTGGCACGCTCGGAGACGCGCGCTCTCGGTGTCGTCGTCAAAGGCCGGCGCACCAGCCTGCTCAGGGACTGGCCCGGCCTGCTGGCGACGTGGCTATCCATCGGCGTCGCGATGGGCGCCGCGTTCGGCTGGTTCGCATTCAAACGGATCTCGCGGCAGGTGTCGTTAGAGGCCTCGCTCGAATGGGCGATCTCGCAGAGAACCATCGACGTCGTCTATCAGCCGATCATGAATCTCGCGACCAGTGAATGCGTCGGCGTCGAAGCGCTGGCCAGATGGAATCTGAACGGACGCGATATCTCGCCGAATATCTTCGTTGCATTGGCCGAACAGCACGGCCTGATCCAGTCGCTGACCGACCTCGTGTTCGATGAAGCGCTCGAGGATCTGACAGAGCTATTGCGTTCGCGGCCGTCGTTCTACGTGTCGATCAACGTCAGCGGCGAGGATCTGCGCACGCCGCGCTTTCTGAACCTGATCAACGCGAGGCTCGCCGGAACCGGCCTGCGTCCCGCGCAAATCAGGATCGAAGCGACCGAGCGCAGTTTTCTGAACGCCGATGTGACCCGGCAGACGATCGCGGCCTTCCGAAGCGCCGGCCACCCGGTCTATATCGACGATTTCGGCACCGGCTATTCGAGCCTCGCCTATTTGCAAACCTTCATGATCGACGTGCTGAAGATCGACAAATCGTTCGTCGACACGATCGCCCAGGACGCGGCGTCGAGCATCGTCGCGCCGCATATCATCGAGATGGCGCACGAATTGGGGGTGGAAATCGTCGCGGAGGGGATCGAGCGCAGCGAGCAGGTCGAGTATCTGGTGCGCCGGGGCGTTCAGTTCGGGCAGGGGTGGCTGTTCGCGAAGGCGATGCGGCGCGAGGAACTGCTCGCGTGGCTCGAGGCGCGCCGCGCGTCGCACGCGCCGGCGCAGCCCGCGATCCAGTAGTTCGGCGCCCGGCCGGGCCGGGCGCGATGCGCTTACTGCTTGATGCCTTCGGCCTGGATATGCAGCGTGGTCTTCATGTTGAAGCCGTACGCCTTGCCGAAGTCGATGCCGAAATCGTCGCGATTGAACGTCGCGACCGATTCGGTGCCGCACACTTCGCGCTTGAGCATCGGGTGCTGGATGCACTTGAACGATTCGATCTTCAGGTTGACCGGCTTGGTGACGCCGTGCAGCGTCAGCGTGCCGATCACTTCGACCGGCTTGTCGCCGTCGAAGCGGATCTGCGTGCCCTTGTAGGTCGCGGTCGGGAACTTCGCGGTGTCGAAGAACTTGTCGCCGACCAGCTCCTCGTTGAGCTTGTCGTTGCCGATGCCGACCGAGCTCAGATCGATCGTCGCCTCGACCGTGCCGGTCTTCGCCGCGCGATCGAGCACGACGGTGCCGTTGGCTTTCTGGAACTTGCCGCGCCAGATCGACAGGCCGCCGAAGTGGTCGGTCTCGAAGCTCGGCGACGTGTGCGTCGGATCGAGCAGATAGGTCTCGGCGGCAGCCATCGCGTTGAACGAGCATGCGGCGGCGAGCGCGCCGGCGGCGAGCAGGAGGGATTTCTTCAAGTTGGACTCCAGGGGTCTAAAGGTAATGCGGTGCTGCTGTGTTGAACGTTATTTCTTTGCCGCGACCAGGTGAAATTTGATGACGACTTCGTCGGCGACCACCGACGTGTCCTTCCATTCGCCGGTGCCGACGTCGAACTGCGTGCGCTTGATCGGCAGCGAGCCGTCGAAGGTTTGCGTGGCGCCCTGGCTCGCGATCACGACCGGCACGACGACCGTTTGCGATTTGCCCTTGATCGTCAGCTTGCCGGTCACCTTGTACTGGTTGCCGCCGGCCGGCGCGATCGAGCTCGACACGAAGGTCGCGCTCGGGAACGCGCCGCTGTCGAACCATTCCTTGCCTTGCGCCTGCTTGTTGTAGTCGTCGGCGCCGAGGTCGTAGCTTCCGGTGTCGATCGACACGTTGGCGCTGCCCGCGGCGGGCTTCGCCGGATCGAAGTTCAGTTGCGCGGAGAACTTCCTGAACTTGCCGTCGACCGGCACGTTCATCTGTTTGGTCGTCGCGATGACGCTGCTTTTCGCGAGGTCGACGTCGGCGTGCGCGAGGTTCGCGCCGATGAGCGCAAGCGCCGCGAAAGAAGCGAGCGCCGCGCGATGAGCGGAGAGATAAAAGGGTGTCTTCATGATGGTACGCATCCTATCCGAGCTTCGCGGCCTGATTGCACACCGCGAGGAATTTGATTGCCAACCAGTCGTAACCAATCGACAGGCGTTATGCCTTTCTTCAAGCTGTCATGTCGTTATGCATGGGGCTTCAGAAACGGCACCATGCGCGCGAGCAAGCCGTCGCGATCGACGAACTGATGCTTGAGCGCCGCGAGCACATGCATCAGCACGAGCGCGAGCAG
Source organism: Paraburkholderia sp. BR14320 (assembly GCF_040948665.1). Taxonomy (NCBI): domain Bacteria; kingdom Pseudomonadati; phylum Pseudomonadota; class Betaproteobacteria; order Burkholderiales; family Burkholderiaceae; genus Paraburkholderia; species Paraburkholderia sp. BR14320. Next base: position 20,358 of record NZ_JBFPKG010000032.1, on the reverse strand, counting down.
CGTGTAATTGAGCAGCACGTGCACGGTGCGCAGCGTGGCCTTCAGCGCCTGATCGGGACCGATGATGGTCGGCAGCGGCACGATGCCCAGATACACGACCTGAATGCCGGCCGCCGAGCTGTAGAAGTAGCCGGACAGCGGAATCGCGAGCATCAGCAGATACAGCAGGCCGTGCACCAGATGCGCGGCGGCCCTCTGCCACAAGGGCGTCGCGGCATCGAGCGCGGGCGCGCGGTGCGTCGCGCGCCACAGCACGCGCAGCAGCGCGAGCGCGAACACGGTCACGCCGATCCATTTGTGCCACGAGAAGTATTTGAGCTTCGTCGGCGTGAAGCCTGGGATATCCGTCATGATCCAGCCGATGTAGAAGCCGCCGATCATCAGCGCGGCGATCAGCCAGTGCAGCGCGATTGCGGCGCCGTGGTAGCGCGTGGGAGCGTGAGCGTGTGTTCGCATCGTGGTTTGTCTGTTGCTGGCGAGTAGCCGTGTGGGAATGCGGATGGTAGGGAGGTCAATAGAAACTGAATAGGGGGTGCGCGGGAACAGATTGTTTCCTCGTTGATGTTAATTGTGTTGAAAGACATGCGCGTGGCAACGCACGCCGGCTGCTATGGCCCGGTTGCTGCGACAACCGCTGTGGTAACTTGTTGCGCCGAAATAACAAGGTTGCGCGTGCTTTGCGCGGCCATCGACCCAACCCATTGTCAGGGCTCAAGCTGTGAATCCTGTTTTTCTTTCCTGGGGCATTGCCGTGCTCGCCACCGCCGGGGTGATCACCCGGCCGTTCAAATGGCCCGAAGCCGTGTGGGCCGTCGCGGGCGCGGTGCTGCTCGTCGTGCTCGGGCTGTTGCCCTTGCATCTCGCGATCGAAGCGATCGGCAAGGGCACGGACGTCTATCTGTTCCTGATCGGCATGATGCTGCTATCCGAAGTCGGCCGCCGCGAAGGGCTGTTCGACTGGGTCGCGGTGCTCGCGGTCAATCATGCGCGCAGTTCGCCGCGCAAGCTGTTCGTGCTCGTGTATCTGTTCGGCGTGGTGATCACCGCGTTTCTTTCCAACGACGCCACCGCCGTCGTGCTGACACCCGCCGTGTTCGCGGCGGCGAAGAAAGCGAAGACGCCGCCGCTGCCGCTGCTGTTCGTCTGCGCGTTCGTCGCCAATGCGGCGAGCTTCGTGCTGCCGATTTCGAATCCGGCCAATATCGTGCTGTACGGCAATCACACGCCGCCGCTGGGACCGTGGATGCTGCGCTTCGCGCTGCCGTCGGTGCTGTCGATCGGCGCGACCTTCGTGATGCTGCGCTGGACGCAACGCGACGCGCTCGCTGGCGTCTGCGAGGCGAATCTCGACGCGGTCGAGCTGTCGGCAAGCGGCAAGGTCGCCCTCGCGGGCATCGCGGTGACGGCCGGCGCGCTGCTGACGGTCTCCGCGTACGACATCCAGCTCGGCATGCCCACCGCGATCCTCGGCACGCTGACCGCGCTCGTCGTGCTGATCAAGGAGCGCAAATCACCGCTGCCGATGATCCGCGAAATTTCGTGGAACGTGTTGCCGCTCGTCGCCGGGCTGTTCGTGCTGGTCGAGATGCTCGATCACACCGGCGTGATCAGCACGTTCGCGGGTGCGCTGCGGCGCGCGACCGAACACAACGAAATGGAAGCGGCCGCGTGGGCTGGCACGAGCATCGCGGCGCTCAGCAATCTGATCAACAACCTGCCGTCCGGACTGATCGCGAGTTCGACCGTGATGCAGGCGCAGAGCCCGGAACGGGTGATCGACGCGTTCCTGATCGGCGTCGACCTCGGCCCGAACCTGTCGATCAGCGGCTCGCTCGCGACCATCCTGTGGCTCAACGCGATTCGCCGCGAAGGCGAAGACGTCGGCTTCATGAAGTTCCTGAAGGTCGGCGTGCTGGTGATGGTGCCCGCGCTCGTGCTGGCGCTTGGGGCACGGATTCTAACGGGCTGACGGGACGCCGGACCGGCCCTCGATCCGCGGGCTCGCGCGGGAGCCGACGCGTGTCGCGCCGGCGAGCTGGTCCAGTTGCGCGCCGACCGAGCGCAGCCTCGCTTCGAGGTGAGCGACGCGCTGACGTTGCGCGGGCACCATCGACGACCGGTTCAACGCATGCAGCCGGCGATGCCAGTACGACAGCGGAAAGCGGTCGCGCGCTGAAAGCGCATTGAAAACGACTTCGAGGTGGGCAATTTCCCTGTCGATATCTTGGTAACTCATCGCAAAGGTCCAGGAAAAGATTGGGGATAGAGGCGCGCGAACCTAAAAAGGGAGCAAGCTCCGTTCCATCCCGCCTTAATCTAGTCAAAATCAGCCGTGACGGCGCGAAGCGCCAGATCGGGCGCGCGCCTCGCGCGCTGCGCGATGGTAAGAAGCGGCAAACTCCATGCAAGCTTTACGCGCGACGCCCCACGCGCCGCGGCGGCGCTCTACCTTTCAACCAGACAACGGGAATTCACCAGGCGTGCGCGCCAGGCGCGTGTCCTATGCTGAGTCAACGGCGTGGCCCGGCCGTGGGCGATCGGAACCGCCCGCGCGAGGACCCTGAACGCATTTTCAATGCGGCACGATCACCAGCGGTTGCGCATAGCTGACCGTCGGTGCGGGCACCACCGCATAGTTGGGCGCGGGCGGCACGACCGCGGCGGCCGAGGAGTTCGCCGGTTGTACGGGCGGCGCCGCGACGATGGTCGCGGCCGCCACCGGAACGGCGACAGGCGGCGCCGACACGTACACGGGATTGATCGGCACCGGGTAGTAGACCGGCCGCGGCGGCGGCGCGTAGACCACGGCGGCGGGCAGATACACGACGACTCTCGCGTAGGCAGCGGAAGAACAGGCGAGACCGATGGCGGTGAAAGTCGAGGCACAGGCGAGGCGGATACTCATTTGGGACTCCTGATGCGGGAAAGCCGACGGACGGCAGACGGAACGATACGCAGCAGGCCCGCGAAACGAAACCGCAAACTCATTTCATTCGATGTCACGCTGCACCGGCACCCGGCGCCGTGACATGATTCGACATGATTCTTGAATTGCGATCGCGTGGCGTCTGACCAAGAATTCGGCCTGTCATCGAAACGGATCGCGGCACCCAGCCAGGCGACGGTCGATGTTCCAACCGAAGGAGTCAGTCATGAAGAAGTTGCTCGCCACCGTGCTGCTGTGCTGCGCGTCCACCGTCACGTTCGCTCAGGCCGCCGCGCCGCAAGGTATCAGCCAGCAGCGCATGGAGCGCATGGAGCAGCAGTTGCAGATGCGCTTTTCAACCGCGAACACCACGCACGACGGCAAGCTGACCCGCGACCAGGCGGCGGCTGGCATGCCGATGCTCGCGCGTCATTTCGATGAGATCGACACGCAGAAGGCCGGCTACATCACGCTGCCGCAGATCGAGGCGTTCATGCAGGAACGCGGCGCCGCACACTGAGCGGCTCGGACAGGAGCATTCGAATGGAACGCCCCGCCAGGATCATCGTGCTCGACGACGAAGCCGAGCTGCGCAACATGCTGCTGCGCTTCCTGCGCGGTCACGGTTTCGACGTGCGCGCGGCCGAAGACGGCAAGCGTCTGAACCGCTACCTGGAGCGCGAGCCGTTCGATCTGCTGATCCTCGATCTGATGATCGGCGAAGAGGACGGCCTCGAGATCTGCGCGAAGCTGCGCGCGCAAGGGCAGACCTTGCCGATCCTGATGCTGACCGCGAAGGGCGATCCGCTCGATCGCGTGACCGGCCTCGAAACCGGCGCCGACGACTACCTCGCGAAACCGTTCCTGCCGCGCGAGCTGGTGGCGCGAATCAACGCGCTGCTGCGCCGCCAGAAGATGGCCGCCGGCGACGTCACGGTGACCTCGCAGCGCGTGCGTTTCGGCGACTTCACGCTCGACGTCGGCAAGCAGGAGCTATCGCGCGCGGGTGAGCCGCTCGAGATTCATTCCGCGCAGATGCTGCTGCTGGTCGCGCTCGCGTCGTCGCCGAATCGCGCGGTGAGCCGCGACAATCTGCTCGCGCGAGCGCGAGGGCGCGACCATGACGCGCTCGATCGCAGCATCGACGTGCAGGTGCTGCGGCTGAGGCAGATCGTCGAGGACGACCCGTCGAAGCCGCGTTTCATTCGTACCGTCTGGGGCGTCGGCTATATGCTCGTCGCCGATGTGGAATCATGATGCGCTCACTGTCACGCGGGCTGCTGCCGCGCACGCTGCTCGCGCGCAACATCGCGCTGTTGATCGCGCTCGTGATGCTGAGCCAGATCTGCTCGATCGTCGTGCTGCTGCATTACGTGCAGCGGCCGCGCGTCGAGCGCGCGGCGGCCGTGTTCGCGACCTACGTGACGACGCTCGACAACCTGCTCGCGGCCACTCCGCCCGCCTCGCGCGCGGCGCTGACCGCGCGTCTCGACGCGCGCGAGCAGTTGCCGCCCGAAGCGACCGACACACCGCCGCACGATCTGTTGCACGCGTATCGCACCTATCAGCGCGGCGTGTTCATCGACAGCCTGCAGAAGCACCTGCCCGCGGATATGCCCGCACGCTGGCAGACCGAGGGCGCTCAGCGGCTGTGGATTCGCATGCATGGATCGCTTGCCGGCGCCGGCAACGCGGCGGGTTTGGCGAGCGCGCCGTACTGGATTGCGCTGCCGGTTCCCGAGGACGCGCAGGGCAGCGGCCTCGAAGCGGCGATCTTTCTGTCGTTGGGTCTCGGCGTGCTCGCCGCGCTCGCCGGCTACGCGATCCAGCTGCATCTGAATGAACCCTTGCACGAGCTCACGCAAGCGGCGCGGCGCGTAAGCGCCGGCGATCTGCCCGCGCCGCTGCCGACCGACGGCCCCGCAGAAATCGCCGCCGTGGGCAGCGCTTTCAATCAGATGACGCGCGCGTTACAGGACGCCGAAGCGACGCGTGCGTTGATGCTCGCGGGCATCTCGCACGACATCCGTACGCCGTTGACGAAGCTGCGCCTGTCGATGGCGATGGCGATGCCGCAGGGGGCCGACAGCAGCTTCGTGATCGCCGCCGAATCGTATCTGGATCAGATCGAGACGATCCTGCAGCAGTTCATGGACTACGCGGGCAGCGGCGAGCGCGAGGAAGTGCAGCCCGGCGATCTGAATGCGCTGATCGAACGGCTCGCGGGCGACTTCGCTGGGCTCGGGCACGAGTTCGAACTGTCGCTGGGCAGTTTGCCGGCGGTTCCCTATCGGCCGGTCAGCATGATGCGGCTGCTGATGAACCTGATGCAGAACGCGATCGTCTACGGCGGCAGCGGGCTTGCAGTACGCACGTGGGCGAAGCAGGACACGGTGACCGTCGCGGTCGCCGATCGCGGCAAGGGTTTGACGGCAGAGGAACTGGAAAAGCTGAAGGCGCCGTTCCAGCGCGGCCGCAATGCGCGTGCGCACAGCGGCGGCACGGGGCTGGGGCTGTCGATCGTCGAGCGGATCGCACGGCTGCACGGCGGCGGCCTGCAGTTTCATCCGCGCGAAGGGGGCGGCCTCGAAGTGTGGGTCGTATTGCCGGTCAAGGCGGCATAACCGCGCAACGGAGGGAGGGTGCGGTGTTGTTGCCGCTCACTCGCGATCGAGCCACGCGTCGAGCCCAACGCGAAACGCGACGCCCGCGATCACCGGCACGGTCAGCATCAGGATGATGCCGAAGTTCGGGATCTCGTCGCCGTACATGATCGGGTTGTACAGCACGACGCCCGACACGATCGCGAACATCGCCACGCCAATGGCGACCATCAGGAGATTGCGCACGGACAGGGACAGCGTCTTGCGCTTCGGCTTGTTGTTCGTGTCGTGAGCGCCGGGTGCTTCGTCGTGTTGGGCAGGCATGATGGTTCTCGTGGCAAAAGATGCGGCATCGGAAGCGGCCGCGGTGGATACCGCGCCCGGCATCATACCCGCGCGCACGGCTGATGCAGTTGGCCGCGCCGTCGCGGGTACCCATCCTTACCCACAATATATGCCATTCCAGGCCACGATTTCAGGCGTCGGCTTGCGGCCCCGCCGAAGGCGCCGCGTGCGCGCACGATGCCGATGCGAGCGCGCAAGCGCTCAGGCCGAGCTCGTCGAGAATCGCGCTCATCAAGCCGGTGCGGCGCCATTGCAGCCACCTGATGTAGCACGTCTGCGACGGCGGAAACGTGCCGGGCAGCCGATGCCATTTCTCGTTGCGCGTGACGATCCACAGAATCGCGTCCAGAATCTCGCGCGGAGGACGCGCGGGCCGGCCCAAACGTTTCTTCGGGTTCTGCTGGAACAGATGACTGATGCGCGCCCACGCGTCATCGGAAAGAGGAAGATCTAACATGCCGCCAACGCCTAACTGACCGGTTCCCGGCGATCTTACGGTTTGGGCGGTTCCTTCTAATTCCGGATTTACGCGTGGTTTGGCCCGCTGAACCGCCAATTGCTTCGCCTCCGATGATGCTAGCGTTGCATTCGGCGGCCTACACCCGCAGCCCGCGACTCTTCAGCCGATAAACCAGCTGCGGCCGCGTAATCCCCAGCGTGCGCGCGGCCGCCGACAAATTGCCCTGCGCGCGCTGCACCGCGCTTTTCAGCAGCGCGGTTTCGATATCGTCGAGCGAGGTCGGATCGATGTCGCCGCTCGCGCCCATCAGCAGATCGTTCACTTTTCTGACAACGCGTTCCGCTTCGCCGCTGCCGCCCGCCTGCTGATCGAGCAGCGAGCCCGACGGCATCAGCGAGCCGTTGGTGCCAAGGCCGAACATCTGCGCGTCGATGGTTTCGCCGCTCGTGAACAGATGGCCGATGTCGATCGCCCCGCCGTCCGGCGCGAGAATCACGCCGCGCTCGACCAGGTTCTCCATCTCGCGGATATTGCCGGGCCAGCCGTAGCTCAATAGCGCATCGAGCGCGCGGCCGGTGAAGCCGGTCACGTCGCGCCCGTGACGTTCGCGGTATTTGTGCAGCATGTGATTGAGCAGCACCGGCAAGTCCTCGCGCCGCTCGCGCAGCGACGGCACGCGAATCGGAAACACGTTGAGCCTGAAATACAGATCTTCCCTGAAGCGTCCGGCGCGAATCTCGTCCTTCAGGTCGAGGTTCGTCGCCGCGATCACACGCACGTTGACGCGGCGCGTCTGCGTATCGCCGACCCGTTCGATCTCGCCTTCCTGCAACGCGCGCAGCAGCTTGCCCTGCGCGGTCAGGCTCAGAATGCCGATCTCGTCGAGAAACAGCGTGCCGCCGTCGGCACGTTCGAAGCGGCCCGGCCGGCTGTGTGTCGCATCGGTAAAGCCGCCGCGCTCGACGCCGAACAGCTCCGACTCGACCAGCGCCTCCGGGATCGCCGCGCAATTGACCGCGACGAACGGACCGTCGCTGCATGCGCTGATCCGATGCAGCGTGCGCGCGCATACCTCCTTGCCGACGCCGCTCTCGCCGAGAAACAGCACGGTCGCGCGCGTGCTCGCGACGCGCCGGATCATATGGCAGACGGCATTGAAACCGGGCGACGCACCGACCATGTTGTCGTCGCCGAATGCGGTCGGCGTGGGCGGCGGGGTGCCGCCGAGCAGGGCGACGGCTGGGGCGTGCCTGGCCTCACGTTTGACCGCCGCGGCCGACAGCCCCTGCGTGAAGGACTGCGCCTGCATGAAGCGCAGATCGTCGGCGGCTTCGTCGCCCCATTCCTCGACCGGCTTGCCGACGATCCGGCATTGCGATTGCCCGAGCGCGCGGCACTCGACCTCGCGATAGATGACCGGGCGTCCAATGAACACGCTCGTATAGCCCGACGCATAACCGATCTGCGTCCAGCACACGGGCTCCGCACCGATTCCGTAGATACGGATGTGCTCCTCGTCTTCCGCGCAGTTCTTCCAGATGAACTCGCCGTAGTACTGGCCTTTCTCGACGTCGATTTCGAGCCGCACCGGCTCGACCACGGTCATGCCTTCGAGCATGTGCAATTGCGGGCCGACCGCGAACATTTCGGTAATCGAACTATCCGGACGCGCCTTGCGCGCGAGTTCGGCGTCGCGTGCACCCGAGTTGTAGCTCATGCGCGTGAGCAGGCCGCGCGCCGCGTCGATACCGAGACTGTCGATCAGCTCGCGACGCATCACGCCGACCGAGCCCGTGTGCACGAGCAGCATGCGCTGATCGCCGAGCCAGATGCGCCCGTCGCCGGGCGCGAAGTGCAGCCGGGACATCAGGTCCGCGATGTCTGGATAGCGCAGGCTGTCCACACAGTCGCCCTTGGGCGAGACCATCGACATGCGCGGGCTCGCCGCGGGCTTGCTTCGGGTGGCCATCTGAATTCGTCTCCAACTGCTTGTCTATGTGGATTGCCGGCAAATGCCGGCCGTCAGTATGCAATGCCACGCGCAGTGCTGTATCGCGAATCGCGCGACGAGCGCCTCCGGGTGTTCCCTGATAACGAATTGATCGGTTACGCAATGCGTGCGAGCGGCCGGTTTCGATCATTTGATCTAGCCCACGCCCGCGCGCGTTTCGCCGCGCCTGCGCCGCGCGAATCGCCGCTCTATGTTTGGGCATTGATTCACAAGGGATTGTGCGCCTTTCGCCGCACGGAGCGCGGTCTTTCCGGGTTCGTTGGCATAGCAGTTGCGTTAATAGGCCCGCTGCCGCCGATTTGAACCAAAACGTGCAGTGACGGATAACGCAAAACCATCTGGAGACAGTGATGCCCTCGCATACACCCCACGCCGAACCGGTCTCGCGACCCTTCGACGTCACGCGGCGCTATGTCCGCGTGCGCGAGCAGCGCGACGACGGTTTCGTCGAGTTCGATTTTTCGATCGGAGATCCGGGCTTGAGCGTCGAGCTCGTGATGAGCGCTCACGACTTCGCGTCTTTTTGCGCGAATCATCGCGTGTGCCAATTGAGCGACGACGAAGCCGCGGCGCTCGATCTCGAACAACTGAAGTGGCGCTACGGCGAGCCGGGTGTCAGCGAATGAAGCGCGCATGACCGTCGAAGGCCCCGCATAACAGACAAGGAGACACCGCATGCAGATCGACATCAAGACGTCCTCGGTTCAGCAGATCCGCCAGACTTTCTCGCACGTCGCGAGAAGGCTCGGCGCAGACAAACCGGCGTCGCGCTATCAGGAAGCGACGCTGGAGCTGCAGCCCGAAGACAACTTTCATTATCGCCCGCTGTGGCAGCCGGACTTCGCGCTCTACGACAAAGGCCGCACGGCGATCCGCATGAACGACTGGTACGCGTTCAAGGACCCGCGCCAGTACTACTACGGCGCGTACACGATCGCGCGCGCCCGGCAGCAGGATGCGATGGAAAAGAACATCGAGTTCGTCACGCGGCGGCGTCTGCTCGCCGACTTGCCTGACGACGCGAGAGCGCGGATCGCCGCGCTGATGGTGCCGCTGCGCCATATCGAATGGGCGGCCAATACCAACAACTGCTTCGTGAGCGGTTACGGCTGGGGCACCGCGATCACGCAGGCGACGATGTTTCATGCGATGGACCGGCTCGGCATCGCGCAGTACCTGTCGCGTATCGGTCTGCTGCTCGATGGCAATTCGGGCGCGTCACTGGTCGTTGGCAAGGCGCATTGGCTCGACGATCCGCTGTGGCAGGCCCTGCGCCGGCTGGTCGAGGACACGATGGTCGTGCAGGACTGGTTCGAAACCTTCGTCGCGCAGAACGTCGTGCTCGATGGTCTGCTGTATCCGCTCGTGTATCGGCATATCGACCAGCGTCTGTCGCGCGACTACGGCGCGGCAATCGGCATGTTGAACGAGTTCGCGAGCACCTGGTACGACGAAACGAGCCGCTGGGTCGATGCGACGTTGAAGACCGCGGTGGCGGAGTCGACGGATAACGCTGTGCTGCTCGGCCGGTGGATCGCGCAGTGGCGCTCGCGCGTTCTCGATGCGCTGTGCCCGCTGGCGTTGGAAGCGCTCGGCGCGGACGAAGCCGAAGCGGCGTTCGCCGATATCGCCCAGGCGTTCGATGCGCGCATGCAGAAGCAGGGTGTGCCGCTCGTGGCGGAGCACGCAGAACAGCAAATCGGGGAGGCCAAACATGGCTGATTCCGTATTCATCGCGTTTCAGGCCAACGACGACTCGCGCCCGATCATCGAGGCGATCGAGGCGGACAACCCGCACGCCGTCGTCAACGCGTTTCCGGCGATGGTCAAGATCGACGCGGTCGGTCGGCTCGTGATCCGGCGTGAGTCGATCGAGGAGCGCATCGGCCGCGACTTCGATCTGCGCGAGCTGCAACTCAATCTTATTTCGCTCGGCGGCAACATCGACGAGACCGACGACGAATTCATTCTCGAATGGAAGGCCTGAGCGGCCGCGATCAATCGCATGGGAGACGCACGATGAGCACCACGAATACCACGCCGAAAAAACTGAGCATCAAGGAAAACTACGCGATGCTGACGCGCGGCCTTGGCTGGGACACGACCTATCAGCCGATGGACGAGGTCTTTCCATACGACCGCTTCGAAGGCATCAAGGTCCACGACTGGGACAAATGGGAAGACCCGTTCCGTCTGACGATGGACGCCTACTGGAAATATCAGGGTGAAAAGGAACGCAAGCTGTACGCGATCATCGACGCGTTCCAGCAGAACAATGGCCAGTTCAACGTGACGGACCCACGCTATATCAACGCGCTGAAGCTATTCCTGACCGGCGTGAGTCCGCTCGAATATGCGGCGCACCGCGGCTTCGCTCTGGCCGGCCGCAACTTTCGCGGCGCCGGCGCGCGAATCGCGTGTCAGATGCAGGCGATCGACGAGCTGCGTCACGCGCAGACGCAGGTTCATACGATCAGCCACTACAACAAGTTCTTCAACGGCTTTCACGACTTCAAGCACATGCACGACCGGGTCTGGTATCTGTCGGTGCCGAAGTCGTATTTCGAAGACGCGATGAGCGCCGGCCCGTTCGAGTTCGTTACCGCGATCTCGTTCTCGTTCGAATACGTGCTGACCAATCTGCTGTTCATGCCGTTCATGTCGGGTGCCGCCTTCAACGGCGACATGGCGACGGTGACGTTCGGCTTCTCCGCGCAGTCCGACGAATCGCGCCATATGACGCTCGGACTCGAAGTGGTGAAGTTCCTGCTCGAACAGGACCCGGGCAACGTGCCGATCATCCAGAAGTGGATCGATAAATGGTTCTGGCGCGGCTACCGGCTGCTGACGCTCGTCGCGATGATGATGGACTACATGCTGCCGAAGCGGATCATGTCGTGGCAGGAAGCATGGGAAACCTACTTCGAGAAGAACGGCGGCGCGCTGTTTCACGACCTCGAACGCTACGGCATTCGCATGCCGAAGTATCACGAGGTCGCGTCGAAGGAGAAGGATCGCATTTCACACGAGGCGTGGGGCATCTTCTACAACTACACGCACGCGGCGGCGATGCACACATGGATTCCGTCGGATGACGAAATGAACTGGCTCGCCGAAAAGTATCCGGCGACGTTCGACAGGCTGTATCGTCCGCGCTTCGAGTACTGGCGCGAGCAGCAGCAAGCGGGCAAGCGCTTCTACAACAACACGCTGCCGATGCTGTGCCAGGTCTGCCAGGTCCCGATGGCCTTCACCGAGCCCGACGATCCGACCAAAACCTGCTACCGCGAAAGCGACTATCTCGGCAACAAGTATCACTTCTGCTCGGACGGCTGCAAGGACATCTTCGACAACGAGCCGGAGAAATACGTTCAGGCCTGGTTGCCGGTGCATCAGATCTATCAGGGCAACTGCTTCGAGAAAGACGCGGACCCGAGCGCCGCCGATTTCGATCCGCTCGCCGAAGTGCTGCGCTATTACCACATCAACGTCGGCGCGGACGGCCACGAATTCGAGGATTCGCCCGACAGGAAGAACTGGCTGCGCTGGACCGGCAAGCCGAGTCACGGCGGCGAAGGGACCAAGGAAAGCGCGACCGATACCGCATCGCAAAGCACGCCGGCCGCGCAGGCTGCGTGATTCGCCCACGCCAACCGAATACGAAGGAGACACACCATGTCAGTTATCGCGCTCAGAGAAGGCTACACGGGCGAAGTGAAAGACCGGGAGGAGAACTTCCACGGCAACCGGCTGCTGTTCATCGGCTGGGAAGATCATTTGATGTTCTGTGCACCGCATTGCATTCCGGTGCCGCCAACGATGACGTTCGCGACGCTCGCGAACGACGTGCTGCCCGGCATCTATTCCGCGCATCCCGACTGGGAGAACGTGAAGCTCGACGATATCGAATGGTTCCGCTCGAACGAGCGCTTTACGCCCGTGTTCGATCGGACGCTCGAAGAAAACGGCTTGCGCCACAAGGCGCTGGTCCGTTTTCGCACGCCGGGTCTGACCGGCATTCGCGGATCGTGCAGCTAGGCCGCGGGTTCACCGGATCAGAGAAACAGGAGACGCTGACATGAGCTACCAGCTAACCATCGAGCCGATCGGCCATACGATCGAGATCGCCGAGGAACAGACCATTCTCGACGCCTGCCTGCGCGCCGGCGTCTGGCTGCCGCACGCGTGCTGCCACGGTTTGTGCGCGACCTGCAAGGTGCAGGTGGTCGACGGCGAGATCGAGCACGGCAATGCGTCGCCGTTCGCGTTGATGGATTTCGAGCGCGACGAACGCAAGTGCCTCGCGTGCTGCGCGACCGCCCAATCGGATCTGACGATCGAAGCCGATATCGACGAGGACGCCGACGCGCGCCACTTCCCGGTCCGCGATTTCACCGGCCGCGTGAAGGACAGCATCGATCTGACGCCGACGATCAAGGGCATCTTCGTCGAACTGGACGGCGACGGCATCGAGTTTCAGGCGGGTCAGTACGTGAACGTGCAGATTCCCGGCGAGGACACGCCGCGCGCGTTTTCGCTCGCCGGCAAACCGGGTTCGTCGACGCTGATCGAACTGAACGTGCGGCGCGTGCCGGGCGGCAAAGGCACCGGCTATCTTCATGAAGCGCTGAAGCCCGGCGACGCGCTGCGTTTCAGCGGTCCGTTCGGCCGCTTCTTCGTGCGTGCGTCGGACCCGCAGCCCGTGATCCTGATCGCGGGCGGCTCGGGATTGTCGAGTCCGCGTTCGATGCTGCTCGATCTGCTCGAACAGGGCGACACGCGGCCGATCACGCTGGTGTACGGCGCGCGCGATCGCGCGGAGCTATACTACCACGACGAGTTCGCCGAGCTTGCCGAGCGGCACGCGAACTTCACCTATGTGCCGGCGCTGTCGAACGAGGCCGAAGGCAGTGCATGGGAGGGTTTTCGCGGCTTCGTCCACGAGGCCGCGAAGGCGCATTTCGGCGGCGATTTTCGTGGCCACAAGGCGTATCTGTGCGGACCGCCGGTGATGATCGAAGCGTCGATCCGCGCGCTGATGCAGGGGCAGTTGTTCGAGCGCGACATCTACACGGAGAAATTCCTCAGCAATGCGGACGGCGCCGAAGCGCTCGCGAAAAGCCCGTTATTCCGGTCGATCTGAAGCATCATGAAGACACTTACGCCGCGGCGGCAGAGGTTCGGTATTTAGATCAGGACGTCGCTTCGGTGTGATCGAGCCATTGCGCGAACTCGTGCCGCAACTGCGCGATATCGAGCGGCTTGCCGAGCAGCCGCGCACCCGGAATCGCCGCCCCGATCTCCGCGCTGCGACCGTAGCCCGACACCAGCAGCACGCGGATTGCGGGCTGCACTTGCCGCACGGCGCGCGCGAGTTCGTCGCCGGACATACCGGGCAGCGTGAGGTCGGTCAACAGCACGTCGTAGTGTTGCGCGGTCGCGAGCGGCAGCGCTGCTTCCGCGCTCGCGACCGCGGTGCACGCGAGACCTAGCGCGCCGAGCAGTTCGCCAAGCGCCTCGCGCGATTCGCTGTCGTCCTCGACGAACAGCACGCGTGCGGCTTCCTGGGCCGCGCGCGGCTGGGTCGCCTTTGGCGGCTTTTTCTTCGGCTCTTTTTTCGACGTTTTCTGCGGCGCCTTCGTGACGCCGTACGTGTTGACGGCTTCGTACGCCGCGGGCGGAACGCATGCGGCGATACCCGCTTCTCGCATCTCGGCCGCGCGGTCCGCGCGGGCGGCGCCCGCACGTAGAACGTTGCGCACCATGCGGGCGAGATCGTCGCGCCGGTACGGCTTCGATAGCAGCGTGATTCCCGCGTCGAGCTTGCCGTGGTGGACGATTTCGTCGCGCGTATAGCCCGATGTGAACAGCGTGGGCAGAGGCGGCGTGCGCGCGGCCGCGCGTTGCGCGAGTTCGACGCTCTTCAGCTTGCCGGGCATCACGACGTCGGTAAACAGCAGATCGATCGGCATGTCGCTGTCGATAAACTCGAGCGCCGCGTCGCCGTTCGATGCGGTCAGCACCTTATAGCCGAGCTGCGCGAGCATTTCGACGGCGGTCAGCCGCACGTCGGCATCGTCCTCGACGACGAGTATCGTTTCGCCGCCGCCGACCGACGCCGCGGTGCCGTCGACGGTCTCCGGCGTCTCCGCCTCGCAGCAGCGCGGAAAGAACAGCGACACCGTCGTGCCGCGTCCCACTTGGCTTTCTATCGACACCTGTCCGCCGCTTTGACGCGCGAAGCCGAACACCATGGACAGGCCAAGGCCGGTGCCGTGGCCGTCGGGCTTGGTCGTGAAGAACGGTTCGAACACGTGTTGCAGCACTTCGGGCGGCATCCCCGAACCGGTGTCGGCAACCGAGAACTCCACGTATTCGCCCGGCGACAGGTCGGGTTTGCCGCGGCAGAACGCGGCGTCGAGCGTGCGGTTGGTCGCGCGCACGGTGAGCACACCGTCGGCGCGCATCGCGTCGCGTGCATTGATCGCGAGATTGAGCAGCGCGTTTTCGAGCTGGTTGCGGTCGACCTGCACGTTCCACAGATCGTCGCTGAGCACCGTGTCGATCCGCACCGTTTCGCCGAGCGCGCGGTGCAGCATTTCGCTCATGCCGGTCAGCAGGCGGCGCGGATTCAGCACGGTCGGCGACAGCGGCTGACGCCGCGCGAACGCGAGCAGATGCGCGGCGAGCTTCGCGCCGCGTCTGACGGCATCGGTCGCGGCGGAGAGACGCCGCTGGGTGACGGGGTTGTCGTCGGCGTCGGCGGCGAGCATCTGCAGATTGCCGTTGATCACTTGCAGCACGTTGTTGAAGTCGTGCGCGACGCCGCCCGTCAGGCTGCCGATCGCTTCCATCTTCTGCGCCTGGCGCAGCTGCTCCTCGGCGAGCGCGCGCGCCGCAATCGAATCGGCGACGCGCTGCTCGAGTGTTTCGGTTAGCTGAAGAAGCTGCTGTTCGGCGATCTTGCGCTCGTGAATGTCGATCAGCACGCCCGGAAAACGCGTGGGTTCGCCGTGTTCGTCGAACTGGCAGCGGCCGTTCGCCTGCACCCACATATAGCCGCCGTCGGGACGCCGGATCCGGTACTCGGCGCGAAAGGGCTCGCCGCTGCGGATCGCTTCGGCGGTCAGGCGGTCGTTGAGCGCCTGGTCGTCGGGATGGATGATCTGCGTGGCGGCATCCCGCGCGACGCCTTTCAACGCTGTATCGCGCCCAAATGAAAAGGTGCGCGCGAAGCGTTCGTCGCCGGTGACCTCGCCCGTGCGCACGTCGAGCACCCAGGTGCCGAGCACCGCGCCGGTGTTCAGCGCAAGCTGCAGGCGTTCGTTGGTCTCGTGCAGTTCGGTTTCGGCTTGCTGGCGCAGGCGCTCGGTGAGCACGCGCCCGGTGGTTTCGACGACCATCGAGAGCACGCCTGCCGGCGCGCCGCTGTCGCCCGCGACGGGGCTGTAGTACAGATCCATCCACACGTCTTCCGGCTTGCCGTCGCGCAGCAGCACGAGCGCCTTGTCGCGATACGACAGCGTGCCGCCGGCGAGACAGGTGACCATGACGTGACGGTTGAAGTCGGCCACTTCGGGCCAGCCGTCTTCGACCGGACGGCCGAGCAGATACGGATGCCGGCCGCCCGCGAAGACCGCATAGGCGTCGTTGTAGATCATGTAGCCGGGCTCGTCCCACAGCAGCACGAGCGGCATCGGCGACGCGAGCATCGTCAGGACCGTCGAGTTCAGACTGCGCTGCCAGTTTTCGATCGCGCCGAGGCTGGTCGCACGCCAGTCGAATTCGCTGATGCGTCGCGCCATCTCGCCGCGCCAGCCGGCGCAGCCGTAGTCTTGTGCCGGAAAAGGCATGCAGCGCTCCACCTGAATTCACGTCGAAAATGGTCGGCTCGGGACCGAAGCTTCGAGGGCTTCGGACAGCCTCGCGAGCTGCAATTATTGTATGGCACATCGCCGTACCGTTGATGCTTCGAGAACGCTATTCGGGGTTTTGCCGGGTAAGCAGCCATGTCCGAAAACGTACCGATTCGGCACGTCGTTCGATGCACGGGCAACATTTACCGCGAGGCGCGTTTGCAGCGCAGCGAAAGCGGAAGAAGCGCCCGCTTTTCCGGCGTGGATCGACACGCGACGTACGCGCTATGCGAGGCAATGCGAATGAACGTGGGGCGTCAGTTGGACAACGACAGATACTGCGAGGTCAACGGCACCGGCGGGAACGGCTGCAAACCGGTCTGCTTGTTGAAGCTGTAGCGCACGTACACGGCCGCAAGCCACTCGCGATATTCATAAGCGTTGCCGAACGACGCGGTTGCCCCGACCGCGAGCTGCGGCGCGAGCTGATATTCGCCAACGCCGCTGATCGAATACGACACACCGGTCTTGCTCTGCCCCGGGTAGACGGCGGTCAGACCGTTGCCGAGGGATTGCGCGGCGGCGGCCGCGTCGCCCTGGCGCGACGAGCCGTCGTTCAATGGGAAGTAGTTCGACGCATCCTCGCGGTAATGCTGCACGCCGATCGAGCCTTTCACGTCGTACGTAAACAGGCCTGCGCGGCCCGACCATTCGACCGGCAGATTCAGGATCACGTACTGCTGCGGACTGAAGTAGCCGCCCTGGCCGTACGTGAAGAACGACAGATTGCGGTTGTAGCCCATGATCGTCGTGTTCACGCCGACCGTCAGCGTCTGGTCGGCGTCTTTCAGCAGACGCGTGTAGACGCCGCCGCCACCCTTGACCGCGTTGTTGCTCGGCACGTTGTTGCCCATGTAGTGCTGATACGACGCGTTCACGTACAGGCCGCTCGTGCCGTCGTCCCACGCGAGGCTGGCGCGCGCGCCGGTCGACGTGACGCCGCCCCATTCGAGGCCGGCGGCCGCATCGCGCGCGCCCGCATACGACAGCAGGCTGTCCGTCACCGCGCGCCGCGCGACCGCGATCGAGTACGACACCTTGTCGGTGATGCCGCCGTTGTATTGCGCGCCGCCGACGATGTTGGTCTCGCGAAAGCCGATCGGCGTCACGCCGATATCGCCGCTGATGCTGCGGCTGTCGTAGCCGACCGACAATCCCACGCCGCTCGCGGTCTGGCTGCCATAGTTGTTGGTGCCGTTTACCGCGGCGTTCTTTGACGAGTCGGTCGAAAGCCCCGCGCCGAAGCGCGCGAGCGTCGACGTACTGTTCGACGCGGTGCCGGCGTCGAGCGTGACCGGGGTCGCGGTCACGACCACGTGACCGTTGCCCGCCTTGATGCGCCCCTGGATCGGCGCCTCGATGTCGGTCAGCGACGACAGGCCGTCCTCGCCGACGCGATTGCGGAAGATCAGGCCGCCCGACACGGTGCTCGACTGCTCGCGATTGATCTGCGCAAGCTCCTCGGCGACGCCGAGCGTCTGCGCGTTTGCGACGTTCGGCTGCGGGTTGTTCCGCGCGCTGCCGCCGGGCGGGTAGTACGGCTGTGCATAGCCGGCCGGCGGTTGCGGAATGTACGGCTGCTGCGCGTAGTAGCCCTGGTTCGGGTATGGCGGCTGCGGTTGATAGGGCTGCTGCTGCGGGTACGGCTGATACGGCTGATACGGCTGAGCATAGCCCTGCTGCTGCGGATACGGCGGCGGTTGCTGCGCATAGACCGGCGCCGGCTGGCTCGTTTTCGCGGTGCTCTTCTTCGTGTTCTTCTTCGCGCTGTTGCGGGTCGATCCGTATGGCAGCGGCGTCGCCGACGCGGCGTTGGCCTGCGCTTCGCGCGCGGCCGGCGACATCGGCCATGGAGTGGCCGCATAGCCGTCCTGCGCGCCGTAGGGCTGCTGCGGATACGCCTGCTGCTGCGCATAAGGCTGCGGCTGCGGATAACCCGCGTTGTACTGCTGCTGCGGCATCGGCTGCATCGGCGCTGGGCCTTGCCCCGGATAAGGCTGCAACGGCGTGCCCGACTGGCTCGAGCCATAGGATTCCTGGCCGTAGCCGCCGACCTCGGCGGCGGAGCGGGGCGCTCCATATGGTGCGGCGACGGGGGCGGGCTGCACGGCGGGCGCGTTATAAGGCGTCGCGGCGGGCGCCGTATAAGGCGCGACATACGGCGCGGGCGGAGGGGGCGGCGGATAGTTCGGCACGGTCTGCGTCGGCGAGGAAGACTGCGTGTTCAGGAACGGAAGCGCGGGACGCGCGCCATTGTCGGCGTCGCTCGAAGTCGCGATCGCCGTCTTGCCTTCGAAGGGATTGGTGCCCGGCAGCGGCGTCGCGCCGATCTGGCTCATCGCCGCTTCCCAGCCGCGCGGCACGTTGCTGCCTGCGGTTCGGGGCGCGTTCGCGACCAGCGGCGTATTGGCCGCGACCAGCGAGCGTTGCAGATAGGTCGACGCGAGCGACAGATTGCCTTGGGCGCGATACATGCGGCCCACCGTCGCGAGCACGCCCGGATCGTTCGGTGCGAGGGCGAGCGCCTGGTTCGCGAGCGTTTCGGCGTAGCTGAACTGCTTCGAGCCGGCCGCGGCCGAGATCGCCGCCTGCAGCAGGCTCAGGTCGTCGGGGCGACGCTGCAGCGCGACGCGAAAGCTCGTGAGCGCGTTGCGGTCGTCGCCCGCGCTCGCGTACATGCGCCCGAGCGCGGCCTGCAGGTCGGGGTTGTCGGGCATCGCGGCGAGCCATGGCGCGATCACCTCGTAGGCGCTTGCGAGATCGCCGCGCAGGCGTACCGCATCGGCCTGCCGGATGACGATGCCGAGATTCAGGTTGTCGAAGTCGTTGCGCTGCTGCGGCGTCAGCTGCGTGGCCTGCAACTGGCGCATCACGTTGCCGAGCTCGACCTGCTGGCCTGCCGCGGACAGAATGCCCGCGTACTGCAGCAGCAGATCGGTATTGCCGGGCGCCGCGCTCATCGCGGCGCGCACGAGACCCAGCGCGCGGGTCGAATCGCCGGCCTGCTGGTACGCGCCGGCGATCACGCCGATCAGCTCGGGGTTGTTGCCGGCCACCGGCTCGGCGGCGCGCAGGGTCGCGATGGCCTGCTGCGTCTGGCCGTTCTTCGCCATGCGCGTCGCGAGATCGGCCTGCTGATGCACCCACAGCCGATGCTGCAAGGTCGTCATCGCGTCGGTGCGCTGCGCGGGCGCAATGCGGTCGAGCTGCGCGAGACCGGTCGACCAGTCCTGCGTTTCCGCCGACAGCAGCGCACTCGCGTACAGCGCATCGGTCATGTCCGGATGGGTGGCGAGCAGGCCGTCCATCATGCTGCGCGCATTCGCGACGGCGCCCTGGCGCACGTAGATGCGCGCGAGGTCGAGCCGCAGCCACGGATCGTCGGGCTTGTTCAGCAGCGCGTCTTCGAACAGGCTGCGCGCGGTGCCGAGGTCGCCGCGCGCTTCGGCCGCGCGTGCCTGCGCCGCCTGCGCATCGCCGCGCAAACGGTCGATGCCGCCGACCTTCGCCTGTTGCTCCGCGTTCAGCTGATTGGCGAACTGCAGCGCTTCGTCGGCGCGGCCCTGTGCGGCGAGCGCGCCGACGAGGCCGCGAATCGCGTCGGGGTTGTCGGCCTGGCGGCGCAGC
The DNA here is from genome assembly GCF_040948665.1 of Paraburkholderia sp. BR14320. Lineage (NCBI taxonomy): Bacteria > Pseudomonadati > Pseudomonadota > Betaproteobacteria > Burkholderiales > Burkholderiaceae > Paraburkholderia > Paraburkholderia sp. BR14320. The sequence continues at coordinate 470 of NZ_JBFPKG010000032.1, read as the reverse complement.
GCCATCCGGTACGCCTGCTCGGCGCCGGCCGGGTCGCCGGTCTGAAGCAGCATTTCGCCGAGCTGCACCTGCGCGGTCACGTCCGAAGGATTCAGCGCGATCGCGCGCTCGAACAGCGCCTTCGCCTTCGCGAACTCGCCGTTGCTGCGCGCGCCGATCGCTTCGCTCGTGTAGGTCCAGTAGGTCGCGCTGTCGAGCGCGGTTTTCCAGCGCGCCGGATTGGGGCCGCGCGAGGCGCGCTCCAGGTAGTTGCGCGCGTCCGCGAATCGCTCCTGCTTCAGCGCGGCGATGCCCATGCCGCCGAGCGCGTCGGTATCGTTAGGACTGTTTGCGAGCACCGACGAGAACCTGGCGCGCGCGGTCACGACGTCGTCGCGGTCGAGCGCGGCGAAGCCCTCGGCGATCACGCGACCGCGCACGTCGGCGGCGGCGTTTTGCTGCGTGCGGGCGCGCGCCGCGGCGTCCTGCTG
>NZ_JBFPKG010000329.1:0-267 GCF_040948665.1 Paraburkholderia sp. BR14320 | reverse complement strand
TGGACTGGTTCAACAATCGTCGGCTCTTCGGCCCCATCGGCAACATTCCACCTGCCGAGGCAGAAGCCGCTTACTATGCAAATCTCGCTGAGTCTGTCACTGTGGCATGACGCAAGCAAAACGGTCTTCGGAAAACCCGGTGTCACGGATCGGCGTAATCGAGCCGGGGATGATCGGCGTAATGAGGCCACCTGGAATGGCCCCGAAACGCGATTTCGAAGGGACTCAAGAATGCGTTTTTTTGCCTGATTTGGCAACCGCGTTTTC
>NZ_JBFPKG010000328.1:0-270 GCF_040948665.1 Paraburkholderia sp. BR14320 | reverse complement strand
TTCCAGAACCATTCGCACAGCCCGCTCACGAACTTCAGGCGAGTACCTTGGGCACTTCTTCTTCGTGTTTTCCATAGCTCCATTTTCTCAAGAAGTGGAGCCTCCGGAAATCCCGGGGCGGTTCATTCCCGTGAAATTGAGCCAGGCGCAGTTCGAAGAATTTGTCTTGCCGCATCTGAGCACGGGTCGGCGCGGACCACGGCCTACACTGACCTTGCACAAGACCTTCAACTGCATCTTGCAGGTGCTGTACATGGGCTGTCAATGGAA
>NZ_JBFPKG010000327.1:0-271 GCF_040948665.1 Paraburkholderia sp. BR14320 | reverse complement strand
GCAGTTGGTTGCAGACGCAACTAGGCATTTTTGACGCAAACAGCCTTGCCGAAACTGTTCCACAGATTCACGAGGTTCGCGATAATCACGCCCTCGCGCTGCTGCGATTCGGTTTTGCGCGTCAGTAGCCGCGCGCCGATACAGCGCTTGATTCGCGAGATCTGCGCCTCGACCAGCGCGCGCTGGCCGTACCCGTATTTGTTGCGGAACGCATGGATGCCCTTGTCCTTGATGTACCGAACGAGATGGTCGTGCCAGCGCGTCGCCGGCT
>NZ_JBFPKG010000326.1:0-276 GCF_040948665.1 Paraburkholderia sp. BR14320 | reverse complement strand
TGATATCGAGGTGCAGATCGTCGACGGCTTTGCCGACCACCATTCTCGACTGGATGATTTCCATCTCGGCCGTCGCCTCCGTCTTGACGTCGAACATGCTCGAGACGTCGCCCAGAGGACTCTTTGAATTGTTGGTCGGGATGCTGTCTTCCACCTGCACGAGAATATCGGCCTGGTACACCGATGGCGCGATAAACGCGTACGCCACGCCCAGGGCGAGCACGCTGCCGGCGATTCCACCGACCAGCCAGCGGTTGGCCATCAGTACGTCGAAAT
>NZ_JBFPKG010000325.1:0-276 GCF_040948665.1 Paraburkholderia sp. BR14320 | reverse complement strand
CCGCTTGCGCGGCCCACCCGTTTTCAGTCTTGCCTTGTAAGGCATGAAAGCTCGCCTGTCGGATAGATCACTGGGCTCTTTCTACCGGACCCACGGTCGCCGCGCAAGGACCCTGCTGAACAAAGCCCTTCTCACTCAGGTTCTTGAAGGCGGCAGAGAGGCTGTCGGTGCGATGCTCGCGCGGGCAACCTCCCGCCTGCCACAGAGCATTCTGCAAGCCGTTGGCGAGCGCTTCGAAGCTCTCGCCGCCCTCGACCACGCAGGCGTACACCCAGC
>NZ_JBFPKG010000324.1:0-281 GCF_040948665.1 Paraburkholderia sp. BR14320 | reverse complement strand
CAGATTGCGCCACGGTCCGAGGTGATGGATCACCTCTGCCTTGTACAAGCCGTTGATCGTTTCAGCCAGTGCGTTATCGTAGGAGTCGCCCACGCTGCCCACTGACGGCTCGATGCCAGCCTCGACCAACCGATCCGTATAGCGGATCGATACGTTGCACGCCGCGGTCGCTGTGATGGATCAGCCCGTCCTGCTGCGCCGGCTGTCGCTCGTACAAGGCCTGTTCCAGTGCGTCCAGAACGAAGTCCGTGCGCGCCGAGCTCGACACACGCCAGCCGACA
>NZ_JBFPKG010000323.1:0-281 GCF_040948665.1 Paraburkholderia sp. BR14320 | reverse complement strand
CGCGGCTATCTGAACCGCCCCGAGCTGACAGCCGAGCGGTTCATCGCCAGTCCCTTTGTGGAGGGCGATCGGCTGTATCGCACGGGGGACCTGGCGCGGTACCTGCCGGATGGCAATCTGGAGTTTCAGGGGCGCACCGACGAGCAGGTCAAGGTCCGGGGCTTTCGCATCGAGCCGGGCGAGGTGGCCGCGCACCTGTGCGGACATGCGTGGGTACGCGAGGCGGTGGTGGTGGCGCGCGAGGAGCGGGCCGGCGAGCCGCAGCTGGTGGCGTATGTGGT
>NZ_JBFPKG010000322.1:0-282 GCF_040948665.1 Paraburkholderia sp. BR14320 | reverse complement strand
ACGGACCCAACGTGAACATGGTGACCTGCGGTGGTCAGGCGACCATTCCGATGGTCGCGGCCGTGTCGCGCGTCGCCAAGGTCCACTACGCGGAGATCGTCGCGTCGATCAGCAGCAAGTCGGCCGGTCCCGGCACGCGCGCGAATATCGACGAATTCACCGAGACGACCTCGAAGGCGATCGAAGTGGTCGGCGGCGCGGCGAAAGGCAAGGCGATCATCGTGCTCAATCCGGCCGAACCGCCGGTGATGATGCGCGACACCGTCTATACGCTGTCGGAGA
>NZ_JBFPKG010000321.1:0-291 GCF_040948665.1 Paraburkholderia sp. BR14320 | reverse complement strand
CGTGTGTCGAGCTCGGCGCGCACGGACTTCGTTCTGGACGCACTGGAACAGGCCTTGTACGAGCGACAGCCGGCGCAGCAGGACGGGCTGATCCATCACAGCGACCGCGGCGTGCAATACGTATCGATCCGCTATACGGATCGGTTGGTCGAGGCTGGCATCGGGCCGTCAGTGGGCAGCGTGGGCGACTCCTACGATAACGCACTGGCTGAAACGATCAACGGCTTGTACAAGGCAGAGGTGATCCATCACCTCGGACCGTGGCGCAATCTGCAGGCCGTTGAAATGGCG
>NZ_JBFPKG010000320.1:0-294 GCF_040948665.1 Paraburkholderia sp. BR14320 | reverse complement strand
CGGTCGAGCAGAGCGGACAGGTCACAGCGCATCCGGTGGTTGGTCAGCAAGGCCCGCTTGTGCATATCCTGCACACGCCTGGTCACTTTGAGCCCTTGTGGCCGCGCCCACTCTGATCACAGGCGCACCATGAACCGTGAGTCGATTCAAGATTGCCGGCTCTTTCGTTCTGAACCGCCCCGGGATTTCCGGAGGCTCCACTTCTTGAGAAAATGGAGCTATGGAAAACACGAAGAAGAAGTGCCCAAGGTACTCGCCTGAAGTTCGTGAGCGGGCTGTGCGAATGGTTCTGGA